>NZ_JBHWGV010000002.1:71421-107240 GCF_042732955.1 Kitasatospora sp. NPDC059747
TCTCCCCACGACACCAGGCCGGCCGGGCCCGCGGCGCGGCCCCCCCCCCCCGCCCGGCCCCAGTCCCCCCCCGCCGCGGGCCCCGCGCCGCCGGCCCCCCCGCCCCGGGGGGGCGCCCGTCGCCGTTTGTGCGGAGGGGGGGCTTGACGGTGTCTCCGAGGTGGTCCAAACCTGTTGGCGGAAAAGTGGGTTGGGTGCCCTCCATCGCTGAATCCGGAACAGTATTCCGAGCCGCATTCAGTGAATGGCTACACGCGTAAACTTCGGGTCCGGCCGGCTCGGCCGCGCCGTGACATGGCACTTCACCTGCGTGAACACCGCTCTTAATCGTTCCTTACCCTTGCCCGTTGACCCGCGTTCATCAGCTCTGCTTTCCTTCATGCCCAGCAGACGGCGGAACCGACGCGCAGTCAAATTCCGAGGGTGTAGCGAACCCGATGAATTGGCATGGGCGAATTCGCCGTCGGTCCCTTCCCCACAAGGGATCGCCCGCGGCCCTCGGCCGTGCCGGGCGATCGGAACGAGAGAGGCACCCTCACCCCATGGGTCACTCCCGCACAATTCGTCGCGCCAAGTACGCGGCCCTCACCGGCATAGCGTCCCTGGCGCTCGCCGCCGCCGGTCTGGCCGGCGCGGCCGGCACCGCCACCGCGCAGGACATCTCCGGGGCGAAGGCCGACACCGGCAACGAGTTCAACCCCTGGAGCCCGCAGAACGGCGGCCACGAGTACCGCCACGGCGCGGTGCCGGGCATGAAGCAGCACGAGAACTACAAGAAGTTCGTCGCCGCGCAGCAGCAGGCGGCCGCCACCGGCCAGCAGACCCTGTCCTACGGTGGCGGCGTCGACGGCATCGGCGTCCAGAGCGGCCACTCGAAGGTCTACCTGGTCTTCTACGGGAACCAGTGGGGCACCCAGAGCACCGACTCCAACGGCAACGCGGCCTTCTCCGGCGACTCGGCCGGCGCCGCCGGTGCCACCCAGCAGATGTTCAAGGGCATCGGCACCAACGGCGAGACCTGGTCGGCCGACCTGACCCAGTGGTGCGACGGCCCCAACGTCGCCACCGGCGCCACCAGCTGCCCGTCGAACGCCAACTTCGTGCCGTACCAGAGCGGCGGCGTCCTGTCCGGCGTCTGGTACGACAACGCGGGCGCCTCGCCGCAGCAGTCGACCGGCAACCAGCTGGCCCAGGAGGCCGTCAAGGCCGCCGGGCACTTCGGCAACACGACGGGCGCGGCCAACCGCGACGCGTACTACATCATCCTGTCGCCGCACGGCACCAACCCGGACGACTACCAGAACCCGACCACCGGGTACTGCGCCTGGCACGACTGGAACGGCGACACGACGCTGAACGGCGGCGCGGCCTCCTCGCCCTACGGCGACATCGCGTTCTCCAACCAGCCGTACAACATCGACGCGGGCACCAACTGCGGCGTCGGCTTCGTCAACTCGCCCGGCACGCTGGACGGCTGGACGATGACGCTCGGCCACGAGTGGCACGAGATGATGTCCGACCAGAACCCGGCCGGCGGCTGGACCAACCACGTCACCGGCAGCAGCTACAACGGCCAGGAGAACTCCGACGAGTGCGCCTGGCTCAAGCCCGGCACCACCGGCGGCGCCGCGAACGTCTCGTTCGGCTCCTTCGGCTCCTTCGCCGAGCAGGCCAGCTGGTCCAACGACACCAACTCCTGCGCGATCTCGCACGCCATCCTGACCCACGGCAACACGGTCACCGTCACCAACCCGGGCGGCCAGACCGGCACCGTCGGCACCGCGGGCAGCCTGCAGATCAGCGCCAGTGACTCGGCCTCCGGCCAGACCCTGACCTACGCGGCCACCGGCCTGCCGGCCGGCCTGTCGATCAACTCCTCGACCGGCCTGATCTCCGGCACCCCGACCGCCGCCGGCACCTCCAGCGTGACGGTCACCGCGACCGACACCACCGGCGCCGCGGGCAGCACCTCCTTCAGCTGGACCGAGAACGGCACCGGTGGCGGCGGCAGCGCCATCACCAACGGCGGCTTCGAGGCCGGCAACACCTCCGGCTGGACCGCGGCGGGCTCCACCTCCGCCCCGGCCGCCGCCGCCCACTCGGGCAGCTACGGCGCGATGGTCGGCTCGACCAACCCGACCGGTGACTCCAGCCTCGCCCAGACGTTCACCGCCCCGGCCGGCTCCAGCAAGGTCTCCTTCTGGTACAGCAACACCTGCCCGGACACCGTGACCTACGACTGGGCCACCGCCACCCTGAAGGACAACACCACCGGCACCACCACCACGGTCCTCGCCAAGACCTGCGCCGCCACCGCGGCGTGGGCCAACAAGACGGCGACCGTGACCCCGGGCCACAGCTACACCCTCACCCTGTCGAACCACGACGACAACTACCCGGGTGACCCGACCTACACCTACTACGACGACGTGACCGTCTCCTGACGCCCGTCTGATCCTCAGCTCGACCGACCGCACCGGGGTGGGCCACACGGCCCGCCCCGGTGCGGCGCTTTTTCCTGCGGCTTTACCGCTTCTTTCCTGCTCAGGAGGGATCCGATCGCGCCCCGGCCGCGTCCAACCGGCACCACAGCAGCCCCCCACCAGCACGAGGGAACCCCACCGTGAACCTGAGACGATCCGCCACCCTGGCCCTGGCCGCCGCCCTCCTCGCCCTGACCGGCTGCGCCTCCACCGGGGCCTCCACCGGAGCGTCCACCGGGGCGGGCGCACCGGCCTCTCCCACCCCGAGCCCCGCGGCGGTCACGGTGGACGAACACGCCGACCGCACCACGGTCAAGGTCCCGGTCGGCTCGACCGTCACCGTCCAGCTCCACAGCACGTACTGGTCCGCCCCCGCCAGCTCGGCCGCCGACATCGCCGCCCCGAGCGGCACCCCGACGACCGCCCCGTCCCCGTCCTGCCGCCCCGGCGCCGGCTGCGGCACCGTGACGACGGCGTTCACCGCCCACGCGGCCGGCACCGTCCACCTCACCGCCACCCGCACGGTCTGCGGCGAGGCCCTCGCGTGCGGGCCGGACCAGCGCACCTACGACGTCACGGTGGAGGTCACGGGCTGAGCGACGCGGTTCCGGTCCGGGCGGCCCGGTTCCGGTTCCGGTCCCGGGCCGGACCGCCTCGGCCTTGGACAGCGCCGCCCGGGTGGCCGAGGATGGAGATCTTCCACCCGAGATGCGTGATGCACCCCAACACGACGGAGACTCCATGCGTTTGACGTCGAGCGGCCGCCACCATGCCGCGTTCGAGTTCGGCGACCTGCGGGTGGTCTCGTTGCGGGACGGGTACATCGACATGCCGCCGACGCTGCTCCGCGACGAGCACGGCTGCGCGTTCGACGTGCTGCCGGGCGCCGTCTCGCTGGTCGGCGGCAATCTGCGGCTGTCGGTCAACGCCTTCTTCATCACCGACGGAACGCGGTCGGTCCTCGTCGACACCGGCGCGTCCGACGCCTGGCACGACCCCACCATGGGGCTGCTCCACGACGCGCTCGACGAAGCGGGGATCGACCGCGCGCAGATCACCGACGTGGCCATCACCCATCGGCACGTGGACCACGTGAGCGGCCTGATCGCGCCGGACGGTTCGGAGGCGTTCGCCAAGCTCGAACGCGTGTGGATCGGCGCGGGCGACGCCCCGGTGTTCACGGGACGGCTGGAGCCGCTCCGCGACCGGGTCGTCCCCGTGTCGGAGAAGGCCGTGATCAACGACTGGACGACCGCGGTCCCGGCGCCGGGTCACACGCCCGGTCACACGGTCTACGACATCACGAGCGGTACCGGCCGCCTCCTCGTCTGGGGCGACACCGTGCACGTGCCCACGCTGCAGTTCGACCGGCCGAACGTGGCCTGGGAGTACGACGGCGACCAGCCCCGGGCCCGCGCCGCGCGGGCGGCTCTCCTGGAGCAACTCGCCCAGCCACGGCGGTTCGTGGCCGGCGCCCACCTCGACTCACCCGGAATCGCCCGGGTGGCCCCGGCCGGCGACGGCTACGCGCTGGAGTACCTCGCGCCGCGGATCGGCTGATCAGCCGCGCAGGTGGGCGAGGAGGCCGTCGTCCACCGGGTACGGGGGCTCCTCGGGGAGCAGTGCGTGGGCGGCCGTCAGGTCGCCGGCGCGGACGAGGCCGTGGACCTCGTGGGCGAGGGCCGTCACGTCGGTGATGCCCACGATCCACTCGTCCGCGTACCGGTGCGCGGCCTCGCCGGAGAGTCCGAGCTGCAACGCCCGGTGGGGGAGCGCCCGGAGGTGGAGGTCCCGCTCCGGATCCCACTGGACGCGGGCGGGTGCGGTCTTCAACGTGCGCTGCCAGGTGGCCCGGTCGGGGTGCAGCCCCGGCGCGTAGTGCGAGAGGCACGCGTTCCGCAGGGCCCACTCGAAGCCCTCGCGCGTGATCTCGACGGCGAGGACGGTCTCCTGGCCGGCCTTGGTGCCCCATCCGCAGCGGTACATCATCCACAGGAACGACGGCTTGATCCACGTCATGCGGTCCCGCTTCCATGCTGCGGGGAAGCGGCCGTCACGGGCGGCGGGCAGGCCGATCTCCGGCGGATACGCCTGGTGGACGGTGATCGTCTCCGGCGTGTGGCGGGCGCGGATCTGGTGCAGTGGTACTTCCATCACGGGCCCGAGCATGCCGCCCTTCGGCCCGTTCCACCAGCGGTTTTACGGGACCCACTCGGCGGTGGGGGCCGCGAGGTCGAAGACCGCGCCCGTCTGGGCCTTCATCACGCAGTCGTTGCCGAAGGTCTTGCTGTACTCCACGTGCCGCCCGTTCCACGTGCCGTACGCCTTCGCGGTGACGGCGCTGTAGACCATCGGGCACAGGCCGTTCCGGTGGGCGATCCGGTCGATGTCGCCGTCCGCCGCCGCGAGGTCCCGGCAGGCCTGGGCGGCGTGGGGGTGGCCGGTCGCCGAGCCGTCGTCGGCGCAGTGCAGGGTGGCGCTGTCGCGGCCGATCAGCTGCTTGTCGTCGGAGCCGGCGAAGACCGCGACGTTCAGCCAGTTCGCGGTCGTGGTCCGGGCCTGCGCCGCCGTGGCCGGCGCGGCGAGGGCGAGCAGGGCGAGGGCGGCGGCGACGGCGGTGGTGCGGGGCTTGGGCATGGGGGTGCTCCCTCGGGGACGGCGACCGGCCGGACGGACAACGACTCACCCGCCCCGGGGGACACGGCCCCGGGGGCCACGGCACCTGGTCGGCGGCCGGTCAGTTCCCGGAGAGGTGTTGGCGCACGCACTCCGTGTACTGGTGGAAGCTGTCGGGCTGATAGCACGCCTGCGTCCGGTTGGCGTACCAGACGAAGAAGACGGCGACGAGACCGGACGCCACGATCGCGAGGGACGACGTCACCACGGCCGTGACGGCCGCGCCCCGGCCGGTGCCGGTCCGCCGGGCCTTCCCGACCTCCGGGCACGGCTTGCCCGGACTCGCGGAGCGCGTGCGGCTGCTGCGTGGCGAGATGGAGTCCGGGCCGGCCGGGCCGCAGCAGTGGAGGCTCGCCGTCCGGCTGCCGGTACGCTCGTCGTCATGATCGCTTCGGACGCCAGCACGCCTGCCCTGACCAGCGCCGATGTGAAAGCCTCCGCCCCCGCCGTCGCCCCCGTCGCCGTCCTGATCGCGGACGACGACGCGGTGACCCGCAGCGGTCTGCGCGTGCTCCTCTCGGCCCAGCCGGGGATCGTGGTTGTCGGGGAGGCCGCCGACGGTGTCGAAGCGGTCGAGGAGGCGCAGCGGCTGCGGCCGGACGTGGTCCTGATGGACGTGCGGATGCCGCGCCTCAACGGCATCGAGGCCACTCGGCGGCTGCTGGCCGGTCCGGAGGCACCGCCGAAGGTCGTGGTGATCACCACCTTCGAGAACGACGGGTACGTCACCGCGGCGCTCAGTGCCGGTGCCTGCGGCTTCGTGCTCAAGCGGTTCCCGGTGCCCAAGATCGCGGAGGCGGTGCGGGTGGTCGCGGCCGGCGAGGCGATCGTCTTCCCGGCGGCCCTGCGGCAGATGGTCACCGCCCGCCCGCTGAACTCCGCCGAGGCGCTGCCCCGGGCGGCTCTGACGGACCGGGAGGAGGAGGTGCTGCGCCTCATGGCCACGGGTCTGTCCAACCCGGAGATCGCGGCGTCGTTCGGGGTGGGCCTGGAGACGGTGAAGACGCACGTCGGGAACGTGCTGACCAAGCTCGGTGCGCAGAACCGGACCCACGCGGTGGTGATCGCGTACGAATCGGGCCTGGTGGTGCCGGGATTCCCCGGCTGAGACGGCCGGATGGCGACCGGTCCGCCCCTCGCCGCCGAAGGTCTTCCAAGGCTTGATCCACGAGAGGCAACCGGACGCGCGTTCTCACCGTCAACAAGGGTGTGAAACTGACAGGCACGCCCTTCTTCGTCCTCTCGCTCGTCCTCGTCCCGCTCTCCATAGGCCTCCTGATGTACTTCTGGAACCGGGTGCGCGGGCCGCAGCCGCTCCGGTTCGGGGCGCGGTTCGGGATGGTGGTGTTCGCCCAGGTCACCGCCGTGACCCTGGTGTTCGTGATGGTGAACAACGACAACCACCTCTACGGAGGCTGGGACGACCTGCTCGGCACCGGCAACCACGTCCGGGCCGTGCCCGTGCCGCCCGCGGGGGACGCGACGGCGGCCGCGAACGCGCCCGGACAGCCCCGGGTGATCCAGCAGTTCGGGCCGGTGGACGACAAGGCCGTGCCGAAGGACGTGAAGACGACCGACCTGAAGGGCCGCGTCTCCGGCGTGGACGGCGAGGTCCTGGTCTGGACGCCGCCGCAGTACGACGACCCGGCCTACAAGGACAAGAAGTTCCCGGTCGTCGAACTGCTCGCCGGCTTCCCCGGCTCGTCGAGCGCCTGGTTCGGCAGCATGAACGTCTCCAAGCAGCTGGCGCCGCTGATGAAGTCCGGTCAGGTCGCGCCGTTCATCCTCGTCTCGCCGCGCGTCGTGCTGCTCCCCGCGCACGTAGACACCGGCTGCGCCGACGTGCCCGGCAAGGTCAACGCCGAGACCTGGCTGGCGCGTGACGTGCCGCAGATGGTCCTCGACAACTTCCGCGCCGAGCCCGGCCCGGAGAACTGGGCCGTGGCCGGCTACTCGGCGGGCGCGCACTGCGCGGCGCGGCTCGGCATCGCGCACTCGAACCGTTTCCACGCGGCCGTGAGCATGTCCGGCTACAACGACCCGATGGGCGAGAACGACTCGCTGACCGCCAAGGACGCGCACCTGCGGGAGGTCTCCAACCCGCTCTACATGCTGCAGCACGCGCAGACCCCGCCGGACGTCGCGCTGTACGTGACGGGCAAGAAGGGCGACGGCTACGAGGACGCGGTCGCGCTGCAGAAGGCCGCGAAGGCGCCGACCGTCGTCACCCCGGTCGAGGTCAACGGGCCGCACCTGACGTCCACGTGGGAGCCGATGGTGCCGTCGGTGTTCGCGTGGCTGACCCAGGCCGTCGGGAAGACGGGCTGATCACCGGCCCGGGCTCAGGGCTTGACGGCGACGGCCGCGTAGGCGGAGACCTGCGCGTCCGTCGCCCCGCCCGGGCCGGCGCCGTCCTCGCAGCCCGCGCCGTCCTCGCCGTCCCCGTCGTCCTCGCCGGCGTCCGGGCGCCAGCGGTGGCTGGCGACGAGGCCCGGGTCGAGCAGCTGCCAGCCGTCGAAGAAGCCGGCGATCTCCTCCCGGGTGCGCATCCGCACCGCGGTCCCGGCGGCCTGGTAGACCTGCGCGGCGCGCTCGGTCTCGGCGGGGGCGAAGTCCGGCGTGCCGTGGCTGAGCACGAGCGCGCTGCCGGCGGGCATGGCCCGCTTGAGCCGGTCGACGATCGCGTGGGCGTCGTCCTCGCCCGGCACGAAGTGCAGCAGCGCGACCAGGCTGAGCGCCACCGGCCGGCCGAGGTCGAGGGTGTCGCGCAGTTCGGCCGAGCGCAGTATGGCCTCCGGTTCGCGGACGTCCGCCTGGACGTAGGCGGTGCGGCCCTGCGGGGTCGAGTGCAGCAGCGCCTGCGCGTGCGCGTACACGATCGGGTCGTTGTCGGCGTAGACGACGCGTGCCCGCGGATTCACTCGTTGGGCTACTTCGTGCAGGTTGGGCGAGGTCGGGATGCCGGTGCCGACGTCGAGGAACTGGTCGATGCCGCGGTCCGCGAGCAGCCGGGTCGAGCGGTGCATGAACGCCCGGTTGGCGCGGGCGGCGGTGCGGGCCCACGGGAAGACGGCCATCGCCCGCCCGGCCGCCTCGCGGTCGGGCGCGAAGTTGGTGGTGCCGCCGAGGAAGTAGTCGTACATCCGGGCCGAATGCGCCCGGTACAGCTGCAGATCCACCTCGGCACCGTCACTGCCCGTCCCCACGGCTCCCCCTTCGCCACGATGCCCGGGGCCCAAGAATAGGTGAGGAACCGTCAGTTCCGTCCGTAGTCCTACTTTTCCGTCCGCTCCGCCGGATCCGCGCGCCGCCATTGCACGACGAGCCCCCCGATGCGCTTGCATGTGTCACGGGGGCGCGCACGTTCCCCTTCGACCACACGGGAAGGTCCACGGCATGACCATCAACCGGGGCGCCCGCTTGAGACTCACCTTCGACGCCTTCTGCGGCACCCACGAGCCCGCCTGGATCGCGTTCGCCCGCACCCAGGTCGGCCCGCAGGGCGACGCGGCCGCCCTCGTGGTCCGCCGCACCCGGGAGCACCTGCACCGAAACTGGGCGCTCGCGCTGCGCCAGGAGGTCCCGGCCGCCTACGCCTGGCGCCTGCTCAAGGAGCACCTCGCCGCCTGGCTCGCCGCGCAGGGCGAACCGGCCGCCGTCCAGACGGCCGCGATGGACGCCGCGATCGGCCGCTTCTGCCACCGGGCCGGCCTGCGCCCGGAGACCCTCGCCGAACAGCTCGCACTGCTCGGCGCGGTCCTGGCCCTGCCCGAGCGCCAGCGGGACGCCGTCGTCCTCGCCTACTGCCTCGGCCTGGCGGACGAGGAGGCCGCCGCCTACCTCGGCATCCCGCCCGCGACGCTGCGCGCGCACCGCCGCCAGGCCCACCGCCGCATCGCGCGGGCGGTGGGGCGGCCGGACTTCGCGTCGGGGCGGCTCGTGGTACTGGAAGCGTGTCAAGGGGAGGAACGATGACGGGGGCGGCGTACGGACGACTACTGGGCTGGGTGGACGGGGGCAGGCACGAGGGGGCCCGGCACGTCACGGTCGTCCCGTGCGCGCTGGCCGCCTCGCCGTCCCTGTCGGACCGCGTGACGGCCGCGCCCGCGCCGTTCCCGTCCGAGCACGAACAGGCCGCCCACGAGCTGGACCTGGCCACCGCGCTGGTGCTCGGCGCGCCGCAGGCCGGCCGCTCGCTGGACCTGCTGGTGAACAGTCACCGCATCCACCCCGAGGGCGCGCTGGTCTTCGGGTGCCTGCTGGCCGTCACCGGCCGGGACGACCCGGCCCAGTTCTGGTGGCAGTTCGCCGCCGGCTCGGGCAGCTCCACCGCCGCGTACCTGCTGCACCTGCACCACCTGCGGCTGGGGGAGCCCCGGGACGCCGCCTACTGGCGGGACCAGGCGGAGCGCCTCGCGGCCGCCCCGCGCCGCAGGCACCGTCCTCTCCGGGCCACCGAGCCGCTGTTCCCGGACGACGTACGCCACGACATCCTCGCCCGCTGCCACGAGGGACTCCACCCGAAGCTGCCGACCGCCCTGGAGGCGGCGATCAACCGCCTCACCGTCACCTCCGACGACGAGGACTACGGCGAGATCCCGCAGCCCCGCTCGGCCCTCGTCTCGGAACTGGCCGCCCCGGAACGGGCGTAGTGCCGTGGCACTGGTGAGCGCCCGTGCCGCCCCTCCGCGACGGGAGGGGTGGCACGGGCCGGGCGGGCATCCGTCAGCGGGTCAGCACTGGCGCAGGCCCGGCGCCGGGTCGGAGGAGGTGAAGACATCGACGGCGGGGACGTTGCCCCACGGGCCCTGGTCGGTCTGGGTCCAGTACCAGATGTCGTTGCCGCCGGGGTGGGTGTCGCCGTGGCCCCAGCAGTCGAACCAGTTGTAGCCGCCCACCAGGGTGCCGCGGGTCGCGGAGCGGTAGGAGCGGTCGGCGAAGGCCCGGGCGCCGGCGTTGTTGCCGCACCACAGCCTGCCGTCGCCGTGCACGCTGCAGTCGGCGGTGACGGCAGGCCTGGCGGAGGCCTCCCGCATGCCGGGCGCCGCGCCGGCGCTCGGGGCGGTGGCGACGAGGCCGGCGGTGAGGACGAGGACGGCGAGAGCGCCGGGGACCTTACGACTCATCGGCATGGGACATCCCTTTCTGGACAGCGGGCCTTGCTGGACGACGGGCTGTGCTGGACGACGGGCTGTGCCGGACGACGGTGTCCGGCCGACAGGCCGTGCCGCGCCGAGGAGTTGCGCACGAACGACCGGCGGCGCACTGCGGCCTTTCCCGTGAGGCAAGGCTTACCTGGCCGGGTCCGGGCGGGCTATCCATCCGCGGCTGCTCCGCCGCTGCCGTGGATGGATAGTGCCCCGCCGGGCGCGGACGGTCTAATGGATGCGTTCTCGCGGGGGCCGGTTCTCGCGCAGGACCGCCGACGGCGTCCGTCCGTACGTCTTGCGGTACGTCTCGGCGAATCGGCCCAGGTGTGTGAAGCCCCAGCGCAGGGCGACCTCGGTCACGGTGCTCGCGGTGGCCTCCCCACGGGCCATCGCGAGCAGGTCGCGGTGGGCCGCCTCCAGCCGGACGTTCCGCAGGTGGGCGAGCGGGGTCGTGCCGAGCCGGCTGCGGAAGCCGGCCCGCAGGCTGCGCACGCTGACCCGGGCGGCCACGGCCATGTCGGCGACCGAGATCGGTTCGTGCGCGTGGTCGCTGCAGTAGGCGAGGGCACGGCCGACGGCTCCGGCGGGTGCCGCGCGGTCCGGGCCCGACCAGGGGCTGATCCGGTGCGGCTGGGCGTCCAGGAGGCCGTGGACCAGCAGCTGTTCGAAGTGCCCGCGCGCGAGCGGCGAGGCGTCGAGCAGGCCGGACTCGGCGGAGCGGGTGAAGCTCTGCACGGCGCTCAGCCATGCGGCGACGGTGCCCGAGCCGGTGTCGAGCACCGGGTCGAAGCGGGTGATGCCCGACGGCGTGTCGCCGAGCCGGACGGCCAGGGCGTCGTCGAGGGCCTGGCGGGTGATCAGGACGACGCGGTTGAGGCTGTCGCCGTTCCAGGCCATGGCGAGCCGCTGGCCGGGCCCGGCGATGCTGAGCGTCGTGGGCAGTTCGGTGCCGTCGACGGTGACGGTGCCGTGGCCGGCGAGCGGGATGTGGACGTTGTAGAACCTGGCCAGTTCGCCCGGGTCGATCTCCACGGCGGTGCCGTACCCGAGGTCGTAGACCGAGACGGGCCCGGCCCAGATCCGGCGGAACTGGCCGTCGGCGCGCCGGTCGTGGTCGACGACGCGCAGGCGGTGGGGCGAGAAGTGGGCGCTGACCAGGGCGTGGAGTTCCTCGACGTCTCCGCCCTGGTAGAGCAGGCCCGCACGGGCGTCGTCGGCGTGCGGGCCGGGATCGAAGTCAGCTGGCATGGCCCCCCGGCCTTCTCTGGTGGAATATCAGGTGTCACCTGGGTCGTTGAAAGTTGTTGGATCGGCCCACAATAGCGTGCACATGACAGATCGTTCCCGGGGGCGGGGATGAGAAAAGCCTGGGAGGTGCCGCGATGCGCGGCACCTCCCAGGTCGTGGGGTGTCAGTCCGTCGGCCGGTCAACCCGCCAGCCGGTCAACCCGCCAGTCGGCCGGCCGGTCAGCCGGCCGGTGCGTCCGTCGGGCAGCGCGTCCCGGCGGCCGGGACGGTGCCGTCCACCAGGAAGGCGTCGACGGCGGTCCGGATGCAGCTGCTCGCGCCGTACCCGGTGTGCCCCTCGCCCTCGCGGGTCAGCAGGACGGCGTTGCCCAGCTCGGAGGTGAGCTTCTCCGCCCACGCGTACGGCGTGGCCGGGTCGCCGCTGGAGCCGACGACGACGATCGGGTTGGCGGCGGCCGACTTGACCGCGTGCGGCTTCTCGGCGGAGGCGGCCGGCCAGGTGCGGCAGTCCGGGTCGAACAGGGCGGCCGCCGGGTTGTGCTTGCTGACCAGCGGCGCCTTGGCCGCGAGGTCGGCGAGCGCGGCCTGGAGCTGGTCGGCGGGCGGGGTGTTCGTCGCGCCGTCGGCGCAGTGGATCGCGGTGTACGCGTCGGCCGAGGCCTTGTAGTGCCCGTCCTTGTCGCGGCCGGAGGCGCCGTCGGCGAGCTGGTAGAGGTAGTCGCCCTTGCCGCGCATCGCGGCCTTGATGATCTCGCGCAGCGGCTTCCAGTCCCGCTCGCCGCCGTACAGGTTGTCGAGCACGCCGTTCCAGGCGGCCGTGGCGGTGAGGGTGCGGCCGTCGGAGGTGGTGAGCGGCTTGTCCTTGAGGCCGTCGAGGAAGTCGGCGAGCTTCTGCGGGGCCCGGTCGGGGTCCTGGCCGAGCGGGCAGCCGTCCTTGCCGGCGCAGTCGGCGGCGAAGGCCTTGAGGGCGCGCTCGAAGCCGGCCTGCTGCTCGACGTTGTGCTGCACGAGGCTGGTGGACGGCGAGGTGGCGCCGTCGAGCACCAGGTGGCCGACGCGGTCCGGGAACTCCTCGGCGTAGAGGGAACCGAGGTAGGTGCCGTAGGACATGCCCAGGTAGTTGAGCTTCTGGTCGCCGAGGACCGCGCGCAGGACGTCCATGTCGCGGGCGGTGTTGCGGGTGCCGACGTACGGCAGGACGCTCGCGTACTTCGCCTGGCAGGCGTCGGCGAGCGCCTTGCCGTGGTCGTCGCCGGGCTGGTCGGTGGTGAGCCAGCCGTCGCGGGCGTGGTCGTCCAGGCAGTTGATCGGGCTGGTGGCGCCGGCGCCGCGGGGGTCGAAGCCGACCATGTCGAAGCGGTCGTGCAGCGTGGTGCCCTTGGACTGCTTGGCACCGGCCTTGACCATGTTCACCCCGGAGCCGCCCGGGCCGCCGGGGTTGAGGAGCAGCGAGCCGACGCGCTGGTCGGGCTTGCCGGCGGGGTCGCGGACGACGGCGACGTCGAGCGTGCCGGTGGCCGGGTTGGCGTAGTCGAGCGGCACCTTGAGGGTGGCGCACTGCAGGGCGGAGTCGTCCGTCGTGCCGGTCTTCGGGTCCGGCGGGCAGGCCGCCCAGGCGAGTTGCTGGCCGTAGAACGCCTTGAGCGCCGGGTCGGCGGCGCCGGTGGGCCTGGGAGTCGGCGTCGGCGTGGCGGTCGGCGTCGCCGCGGTGGTGGCGCTGGGTGAGGGCGTGCCGGAGGCGGCGGTGGTGCCGCCGCCCGAGCTCGTGCAGCCGGCGAGGAGTGCCGCACCGAGGGCGGCGGTGACGGCCACGGGCAGGGTGGCGCGTCGCGAGGGACGGAGGTTCTTCACGCGCACACACATATCATTCGCCTGCGACATCGATCGTACGGGGAGGGTCCTTCCCGCCCCCGGGTCCGCGGCAGAAGCCGGACAAAGGGCGACGAAGTGCGGCCCGCGGCCGTTCGCATGCGGCCGGGAGGGTGCCGTGCCGGTTGCCGCGAACTCCATTCACAGCCTTGTCGATCAGTGGGACGCTGTGGCCATGACAGATCAGACCGCAGCCCTGCCGCTGCGCGACCCCGCACCGGCCGCGGGCGGACGGCGGCGCCAACTGGCCGCCGCCACCGTCGGATCGGTGGTCGAGTCCTTCGACTGGAACGTGTACGCCGTCCTCGCACCGTACTTCGCGGCGGACCTCTTCGGCCACGGCAAGGGCGGCGTGAGCGGGCTGCTCGCGGCGTACGTCGGTTTCGCGGTCGGCTTCGTGGCGCGGCCGGTCGGCTCGTTCCTCATCGGCCGGCTGAGCGACGGCCGCGGGCGGCGCTTCGGCCTCACGCTCAGCATGTCGGTGATCGCCGCCGCCAGCCTCGGGATCGCGCTCCTGCCCGGACAGCAGACCATCGGCGTGTGGGCGGCCGTCCTCGCCGTCGCCGCGCGCGTCGTCCAGGGGCTCGCCTTCGGCGGCGAGACGCCCACCGTCGCCGCGTACGTGACGGAGACCGCGCCGCCGCGCCACCGGTTCGCGTTCAGCTCCGTGTCGTACGGCGGCATCATCATCGGCTCGCTGATCTCGTACGGCGTCCTGGCCGTGCTGCTCCACACCCTCGGCAAGGAGGGACTGAAGCACGGCGGTTGGCGCTGGGGCTTCGTCGCCGCGGCCGTGCTCGGCCTCGCCGCCGTGTGGGTGCGGCGGGCCGCGCCGGAGAGCGAGGAGTTCCACCGCGGCCGGGCCGGCGGGGAGAGCGGACGCCCCGGGTTCCTCGATACGGTGAGCCGCCACCGCTGGGCCGTGCTCACCGTTTTCCTGCACACCCTCGGCGGCACGATCGGCTACTACTTCGCGCTGGTCTACCTGCCGCAGTACGCCGCGGCCTACGGCGTCATCGGCAAGGAGGAGGCGGCCTC
This sequence comes from Kitasatospora sp. NPDC059747, assembly GCF_042732955.1. Classification (NCBI taxonomy): domain Bacteria; kingdom Bacillati; phylum Actinomycetota; class Actinomycetes; order Kitasatosporales; family Streptomycetaceae; genus Kitasatospora; species Kitasatospora sp. NPDC059747. The sequence goes on from NZ_JBHWGV010000002.1 coordinate 85,886, forward strand.
CTTCATGACGGTCGTCCTCGCCGTCGTCCTCGCCACCATGCTGCTCGGGGGCGTACTCGCCGACCGGGTGGGCCTGTTGCCGGTCATGCGGACCGCCTTCGCCCTCACTGTCGTGCTCGTGCTGCCGCTGCTCGCCGCCATGCGGCACGGCTGGCTGTCCTTCCAACTCGTGGCCGTCGTCCTGGGGATGCTCGTCGCCACCCAGCTCGGCACGCTCAACGTCTTCACCGGCATGCTGTTCCCGACCGCCGTGCGGGCCGTCGGCGTCGGCGTCGTCAACGCGGCCACCATCGCGGCGTTCGGCGGCACCTTCCCGCTGCTCGCCGAGTGGCTCAACGGCCACCACCGCCTCGGCGTGATCCCCTTCTACGTCACGCTCTGCTCGCTCGGGCCGCTGCTCGCGACCTTCACCGTCCTGCGCGTTCCCGCGTTCACCGCCGCGATCCGGAACTCCCGCCCCCGCACCGCAGGTGGTCGTGTACAGTCCGAAGCCGGCTGACGTTCGGTCATCTTCCGCAACCGAAACGGCCGAAGAGGTCATCCCGGGAGGAACCATGGCACAGCGCGACGAATCCGGCGACTGGCTCGGCCTGCGGGCGTCGGAGCAGCCGGCGGAGCCGCTGCCCTCGCTGGACCTGCGCACCGACCGCGCCCACCCCGCCCGGGTCTACGACTACCTGCTCGGCGGCAAGACCAACTTCCCGGTGGACCGCGAGGTCGGCGACCGCATCCTCACCGAGTGGCCCGGTTCGCGCACCGCCACCCGCGCGGCCCGGGCCGTCATGCACCGGATGACCCGCCACCTCGCCCAAACCCACGGCGTGCGCCAGTTCCTCGACGTCGGCACCGGCATCCCCACCGGGCCCAACCTGCACGAGGTCGCCCAGTCCGTCGACCCGACCAGCCGCATCGTATACGTCGACAACGACCCGATCGTGCTCGCCCACTCCCGGGCCCTGCTCACCAGCGCGCCCGAGGGCCGCACCGCCTACGTCGAGGGCGACTTCCGCGACCCGGAGCACTTCCTGGCCGACCCGGCGGTCGCCGGCACGCTCGACTTCGACCGGCCGATCGCCCTGATGCTCGTCAACCTCGTGCACTTCCTCTCCGACGAGGCGGCGCACCCGCCCGTCCGCAAGCTCCTCGACGCCCTCCCGTCCGGCAGCTTCCTCGCCCTCACCGCCGGCACCGCCGACACGATCCCCGAGCTGGTGGCCATCGGCTCGAAGCGGTACTCCGAGGCCGGCATAGAGAACCACCTGCGCACGCGCGCCGGCGTGGAGCGCTTCTTCGACGGCCTGGAGCTCGACGACCCCGGCGTGACCCTGATCAACCGCTGGCGCCCCGAGCTCGACGACGAGCCCGCCCTCGCGGACCACGAGGTGTCGGCCTACGCGGGCGTGGCCCGCAAGCCGTGACGCCGGCCGGGCGCCCCGGTGTCCCCCGCCGGCCGGCTCTACCGTGCGCCGGACGGCGGAGTCACCGGCGCCCCGACGGTCCTACAGCTGCGCGAGGCCCTGGCGGAGGCCGCCGGCGGAGCCGGGGTCAGAGCCTGACCAGCCGCTCCAGCATGAACTGCTCCTCGGGCGAGACGTCGAGGAACAGCGACCGGACCAGGTAGCGGCCCTCGGGTACGCGCACCCGGATCGAGTCGGCCTCGGTGACGTCCTCGCCGGCCACCAGGCAGTCCATGAGCCGGTAGTCCCCGTCGAGCGAGACCGCGCAGGCGTCCTCCCAGCCGTCCGAGTCCATCGCCCGCTCCACCGCGCGCGCCAGTCCGAGGTCGTCCTCGGCCGTGTACCAGCGGGCGAACGTCAGGTGCTCGGCGAAGTAGGTCGCGGGGAGCGGCTCCCCGCCCAGGACCAACACGTCGCCGTGGCCCGGCAGGTCGACCCGCGCGGCGTACTCGTCGCAGGCGTCCCCGGCCTCGGTGCCGTCCCACGAGACGACGTACGGCTCCGGGCACAGGGCGTAATAGCCGAAATCGGTCCCGTCGATCCACTTCAGCGCCGACCTGACCACTCGTTCTCCCGCTCTCCGTGCCTGATGAGGCGATCAAGGCTACCGGCGGATCCGCGGGGCCCTCGGGCCGGCCGCCGTGAATCGGGCGGGCTCACACCATCGCCATGACATGAACATGCGAGTAAAGTTCTGCGACACCAATGGCCCGGGTGACACAGGGGGAGTCCGTGAGCATCGCACGCAGACAGTTACTCAAGGGATCGTCGGCGGCCGGGGCCGCACTCGTCGCGGGCCTCGCCGCGCCGACGTCCGCCGCGGCGGCGCCCACGCCGCTGTTGCAGTCCACCCCGCACCGGCTCGGGGCGCCGAGCGTGAGCGGGATCCACCTCCAGTTCGGCAACGACCCCTCCGGCGAGATGACCGTCTCCTGGATCACCCCGCAGTCCGTCCGCCACCCCCACGTGCGGGTCGGCTCGCCGGACGGCGGACTCGGACGGGTCGTCGAGGCCGAGACGCGCACCTACCGGGACGCGCTCTCCAAGGACGAGGTGTACGTCCACCACGCCCGCCTCACCGGGCTGCGGGCCGCGACCACGTACCTGTACGCCGCCGGGCACGACGGCGCCAATCCCGAGACGGGGTCCTTCACGACCGCGCCGCGCGGCCGGGCCGCCTTCACCTTCACCAGCTTCGGCGACCAGGGCACGCCCAACCTCCGCCGCAAGGTCGAGTTCCCCGACGGCGTCCCCTCCCCGCTCGGCAAGTACCCCGTGTACACCAGCAGCCAGATCGGATCCCCGGCCTCCGCCGACATCGTCGCCGCCGTCGAACGCGTCGGCCCGCTGTTCAACCTCGTCAACGGCGACCTCTGCTACGCCTCCTACAGCGGCCGGCACGGCCAGAGCCGCACCGGGACGTGGGCGGACTGGTTCATCTCCAACAGCCGCTCCACCCGGCTGCGCCCGTGGATGCCGTGCGCCGGGAACCACGAGACCGAGAGCGGGAACGGCCCGATCGGCGCCCTCGGCTACCAGACGTACTTCGACCTGCCCGAGTCCGCCGCCTCCGCCGACGAGGAGACGGCCGGCATGTGGTACGCGTTCACGGTCGGCGCGGTGCGCTTCATCAGCCTCGCCAACGAGGACGTCGCCATCCAGAACAGCAGCGAGATCTACCTGCGCGGGTACTCGGGCGGCGCCCAGGAGCGCTGGCTGGAACGCGAGTTGCGGGCCGCCAGGAACAGCCGGGCGATCGACTGGATCGTCGTCTGCATGCACCACCCGATGATCTCGACGTCCAAGCACGGCAGCGGCAGCGACCTCGGCATCCGCGAGGCCTGGGGCCCGCTGTTCGACGAGTACGGCGTGGACCTGGTCGTGAGCGGCCACGAGCACTACTACGAGCGCTCCCACCCCGTCCGCGGGACGCTCCCCAACGACGTCCGCACACCGGTCCCGTCCGGGACGGACCCCGACTTCGCCGACACCGACCACGGCACCGTCCACATGGTCATCGGCGCCGGCGGCAACGCCGCGACCACCCAGGACGACCTGTTCGAGACGAAGCAGGGCCGCGTCGTCGTCGCACTGGAGCCCAAACCGGCCCCGGGCGCCCCGTACCGCGAGTCGGTCTGGGTGACGGAGGACGCCCCGTGGGCCGCCGTCCAGGACCGCGAACACACCCACGGCTTCGCGGCCTTCGACGTCGACCCGGGCGACCGCCGCGGCGGCCGCACCCGGATGAAGGTCACCTACTACACCTTCGACGGCCCGCACGGCGACCTCACACCGGTCGACACCTTCACCCTGGAACGCTCCCGCGCGGACGCCTGGGACGACTGAGGGCGCTGTCCGGTCGCCCGGTCCGCGCCCCGGCCCGTCACGCGGTCGGGGTCGCAGGCACGCGGGCGCGAAGTCGCCCGTGGGGGAGACGTCGCCGATGCCTCTGCCCCCGGTGGCGGGCCGGGGGCAGAGGAGATCAGCGGTGGAGGTCAGCGGCGGATGAACGCCGTCAGCCTGCTCCACCAACCGCCGCGCTGGTGCGGGATGGTGACGGCCACCGGTTCCGCTGCGACGGGCGGCTCAGGGGCGAGGGCCTCGACCTCCACCTCGGGCGTCGGCGCCGGCTCGGGAGCCGGCGCCTCCTCCAGGATCACCGGAGTGAACTCGACCGGGAGTTCGACGAGGTGGCGGGCCAGCCACGCCGACGTGTAGTCCAGGTCCTTCTCCTCCTCGGCGAGCCGCAGGTCCGGCAGCCGGGTGAGCAGGTGGTCGATGCTGGTCTCGGCGATGGCGCGGCCGATGTCCTGGCCGGGGCACTCGTGCGGGCCGCTGCCGAAGGACAGGTGGGAGCGGTTGCCGTGCAGCGGCGCGTTCCGGTCGGGCCGGACGACCGGGTCGAAGTTGCCCGCCGCGAGCCCGAGGAGGAGCAGGTCGCCCGCCTCGATCTGCTGCCCGCCGAGCTCGGTGTCCCCGGTGGCCCACCGGCCGGCCACCAGGATCATCGGCGGGGAGTCCCACAGCACCTGGTCGAGCGCCTCCGCGAGGGTCATGTGCCCGCCGGACAGGCTGGCGCGGAAGCGCGGGTCGGTGAGGACCATCTTCAGCGTGTCGGCGATCAGGTTGACGGTGGTCTCGTTGGCCGCCAGCAGCACGACCCGCAGGTGCTCCAGGACCTCGTCGTCGGTGAGCCCGGCCGGGTGCCGCATGAGCGAGGTGACGAGGTCGTCGCCCGGCTCGACGCGCTTGCGCTCGATGGCCCGGCGCAGGCTCGCGACGACGTACTCGTTGCTCTCGATCGCCGTCGCGGTGCCCCGCATGAGGTCGCGCGCCGCGTCGACCAGGCGCGGACCGTACTCGCGGGGCATGCCGAGCAGCTGCGTCAGGACCAGCATCGGCAGGTGCTCGGCGAACTGGCTGACCAGCTCGGCGTGCCCGGTGCGCCCGAAGTCCCGCACCATGGCGTCGACGAAGCCGATGACGTGCCGGCGGATGCCCCGGTGGTCGAAGCCGCCGAGCCCGTCGTTGAGGGCACCGCGCAGGCGCCGGTGCTCCTCGCCGTCCGCGAACACGCACAGCGGCTGCCACGCGACGACCGGCATGAGCGGCGAGTCCGCGCCGACCGTCCCGTCCTTGAACTTCGTCCACAGCCGGGAGTCGCGCGAGAAGAGCGAGGGCGTGCGCATCGCCGTGAGGTTCGCCGCGTGGCCGAGGATCAGCCAGGCCGGCACGTCGCCGTACAGCAGCACCGGCGCCACGTCGCCGTGCTCGGCGCGGAGCTTCTCGTACACCGCCCACGGGTCGGCCTCGGCCTCGGGCCCGTACAGGCGTCGCACGCCGTTCGGGCCGATCGGGCCGATCTCGGGGCGGCCGTGCGCGGGGCAGCCGGGCGGCGGGGCCACCGCGAGATCGTCGGGAAGTGCACTGTCGGAGTGCGGAGTTGTCACAGGGTCTCCGGGATCGGACGGGATCGGAACGGACAGGGAAGGTGGAACGGCCGGGCGGGCGGGGGAGGGGCCGGACCGGACGGGGCGGCGGCTCACGCCCGCTTCGCGGCGCAGTCGTACAGGTAGCGCATCAGGGCCATGAGGACGTCCCGGCAGGATTCGCGCCGCCGGGCGTCGCAGGTGACGATCGGCACGTCCCGCGGCAGGTCGAGGGCGGCCCGCAGCTCCTCGACCGGGTGCGCGGGCGAGTCCGGGAAGCCGTTGATCGCGACGACGAACGGCACGCCCCGGTCCTCCAGCCGCCCGATCACCTCGAAGCTGACCTCCAGCCGGCGGGTGTCGACCAGCACCACCGCGCCGAGCGCGCCCTCGAACAGGCCGTTCCAGAGGAACCAGAACCGCTCCTGCCCGGGGGTGCCGAACACGTACAGCACCAGTTCGTCGCTGATGCTGATCCGGCCGAAGTCCATCGCGACGGTCGTCTCGGTCTTGCGCTCGACCCCGGCGACGTCGTCGACGCCCTCGCCCTCCTGGGTCATCGTCTCCTCGGTGGTGAGCGGACGGATCTCGCTCACCGAACCGACCAGGGTCGTTTTGCCGACCCCGAAACCTCCGACGATCACGACCTTGACCGCCGAGGTCGCGGAGGCCGGCAGCAGGTCCGAGGCCGCCGGCCCGACCAGCGTGTCAGAGTCGCTGTAGTCCATGGATCACCGCCTCCAGGAGGGCACGGTCGGGGAAGTCCGCCGGGGGTACGGCGGCGCGGGCCTCGATCAGCTCGTCGTCGAGCAGGTCCGCCAGCAGCACGGTCACCACGCTCGTCGGCAGCCGCAGGTAGGCGGAGATCTCGGCGACGGACAGGGGTGAGGTGCACAGCCGCAGGATCGCCGCGTGCTCGGGCTGCATGCCGGGCCGCGGGTCCCTGCGGGTGACGATCAGGGTGACCAGGTCGAACGGGGTCGGCCCGGCCGGCCCGCTGCGCCCGCCCGTGATGACGTACAGGCGCTCCGGGTCGTCGTCGTCCCGGCGCCCGCCGGGGCCGGGGTCAGTCATGAGTCCACCTTTCGCTCGCTCATGCGACCTGCTCGCCCTTGCGCGGCGGCGTGGTCAGGTGCTCGCCGATCCGGGCGACGAGGTCGCGCATCTGCGAGCTCACCAGCCCGGCGTCGACGCCCTCGTCGGCGAGCACGGCGAGGTACGCGCGCGAGCCCGCCGCCATCATGTAGAAGAAGCCGCCGCTCACCTCGATCACGACCATCCGCATCCCGCCGTCCCCGTGCGGGAACTCGTGCGCCACCGCCGTCGCCAGGCTCTGCAGGCCGGCGCAGGCCGCCGCGAGACGGTCGGCGGCGTCCGGGTCGGTGCCGTACTGGGCCATCCGCAGGCCGTCCGAGGACAGGACGATCACGTGCCGGGCGTACGGGACGCTCAGCGCCAGGTCCTTGAGCATCCAGTCCATGTTGGTGCGCTGCTGAATCACTGCTCGCCTTTCCCTGCCGTGTTGTCTCTGGTCTGGTCGGCTCCGCCGGGGCGCTCGCCCGAACCGGGGGGCGACGCCTCGCCGTTGATGCCCTCCAGGAAGGCGGTGAGCCAGATGCCGGGCTGCACCGGCTCCTTGGCCGTCTCCTTGGGCTGCGGGACCGGTCCCGCCGTGTCCCGCGCGGGCGCGGGGTAGCCGGTGCGGCCGAGCGTCTGGCGGTGGCGCCGGCGCTGGGGCAGCCCGTTGGCGCCGCGTTCGGTCACCACCGGCAGGTCGTCCATCGGTCCGGGCCCGTGCCCGTTCGCCCGTATCGGTCCGGCCGGCACGTGGCCCGACGTCATCGGGGCGGAGGACACCGGACCGGACGGGACCGGGCCGTTGGGCATCGGACCGGTGCCGGCCCACGGGGAGTTGGCGAAGGCCGGGCTGTTGACCGACAGCGGCGGCGGACCCCACGGCCGCGACGAGGACTTGGACCGCGGCTGGTTGGCCGGCAGCGGGCGCGGGCCGGAGATGGAGCCGATGCCGTGCGCGCGACCGGTGGCCGGCGCGGTGGTGATCAGCTCGCGCGGCACGACCAGCACCGCGCGGATGCCGCCGTACGCGGACGGGCGCAGCGTGACCTGGAAGCCGTACGCGCGGCACAGCCGCCCGACGACGGCCAGGCCGAGGCGCGGGGTCTCGCCGAGGTCGTTGAGGTCGAACTCGCCCTGCGCGTGGCGCAGGACCTCCTCGGCGCGGGCGTAGCCGTCCTCGCTGAGGCCGAGGCCGCCGTCCTCGATCTCGACCGCTATCCCGGTCTGCACCTCGGAGGCGGTGAGGTGCACGTGGGTGTGCGGCGGGGAGTAGCGGGTCGCGTTGTCGAGGAGCTCGGCGACCGCGTGGATGAGCGGTTCGACGCCGGGGCCGATGACGGCGACCTCGGGGGTGGGGTGCAGCGAGACGCGCTGGTACTCCAGGATGCGCGACATGCCGCCGCGCAGCACGCTGTAGAGCGCGACCGGGCGGCTCCACTGGCGGCCGGGGCGGGCGCCGGCGAGGACGGCGATGGAGTCGGCGAGGCGGCCGGTCAGGGCGTTGCCGTGGTCCAGGCGCAGCAGGTCGTCGAAGACGGCCGGGTCGTTGCCGTGCCGGTCCTCCATCTCGCGCAGGTCGCGGGCCTGGCGGTGGATGATCGCCTGGACGCGCCGGGCGATGTTCACGAAGGCGCGCTGGGAGGCCTCGCGCTGGGCGGTCTCCTCGTCGACGGCCCGCAGGACGCGGTGCAGCAGCTCGTCCCGGGCGGCCCGGTACTCGGGGCTGAGCATCGGGTCCCTGGACTCGTAGGCGTGCATCGCCGTGTCGACCGAGTTGGTCGCCTGGAGGCGGGCCAGCGCGGCGGGCAGCTCCTGCCGGGAGAGGGCGACCATGGTGGCGTCCTGCCGGAGCATCTTCTGGCGCAACTCGTCCGTCTGGCGGGCGTGTTCGCGGCGCAGGAGGGACAGTGCCCGGCCCCGGCGGCCCGCCTCGGCGGCCACCAGGGCCACCGCGGCCGTGGCGGCGATGCCGCTCCAGATCACCTCGGGGCGGGCGCCGGAGACCGCGATCGCCACGGCGGCCACCGCGGCGGCGGCGAGCACGGCCATGGGCAGCAGCCATCCGGGCGGGGGCGCGGTGGGCCGTCTGCCGGGGGACGATCCGGGTCGAAGCATCAGCATCCTCAAACGGTCGGAAGGGGACATCGGAAGGGGGTCGGGGGCGGTGGTCCGAGGCAGCATAGCCGGGTCTCGACATTTCTGAATGAAACTCAAAATTACTGTGGCAGTGCTGACTTGTGCGATCTTGCCGGACATGTCAGACATGTCGCACGGGTGCGCGACCGCTGGTGCCCGGTCCGGCCCCCGTCCCGCCGGGGCCGGCGCCCGCACCAGGTTTCTCGCCCCGGGGCGCTCGCACCGGCAACCCGCCCGGGATTCGCCCATGCGGAGGGTTTCTGCGCGAAGTGGCTTCCGGGGGACCGGAGTTCGTGCTACCGAGGGTCAAAAGTCCCGAAGCGGTCCCACCCGAAAGAGTGAGGTGTCGCGGGCGCACGCGAAGACGCCGCCGCGAGGAGGTGCCTCGCGACGGCGTCCCGTCGGATGTGGTGCGGGTTCTCGGCTGGGGGTTGTTCAGCGGGGGAGGATCTCCAGGAAGACGCCCTGCACTCCGGGGCGGTGGGCCAGCAGGTAGACGGTGTGGTTGTCGGAGCTGACGGTCATTCCGTAGCTGAAGTCGGCGTCGGTGGGGAGCGTCTCGCCGGGCACGGCGGCGTAGTCGGCGGTGGAGTCGAAGGCCACCAGGGAGAGCCGCTTCGTGGTCTGGTCGTACGCGGCGCGGCGCAGGAGGCCGCCGGCCGGGGTGGTGGACGGCGCGCCGCCGGTGGAGAAGTCGGGCGTGAGCGTGACCGGGGCCGTCGCGGTGTCGCTGTCGGTGTCGACGGGGTGGGCCAGGCGGGGGTCGCCGGGGTCGCTGTCGGTGACGATCAGGTGGGTGCCGTCCTTGGTGTAGGTCGCGTAGATCACCTGGGCCGGGAGGTTCGCCACGGTGCCGACGGCGGTCGGGGTGCCGGCCGAGAGGTCCAGGTGCACGAGGCTGGTGCCGGAGCTGACGTAGGCGTCGGTGCCGCCGGGCCGGACGGCGATCCGGCGCACGTAGCCGTCGGGCATCGGCACCTCGCCGGTGAACGCGCCCTGCGCGGTGGCGAAGGTGAGCACCCGGCCGGGCGTCCGGGTCGGCGGCTGCCCCGGCCGCAGGTACCCGCTCGGCCCGTCCTGGGCGACGAGGACCGTGCCGCCGTCCGTGCCGATGGCGACCTGGTAGGCGCCGCCGTCCTTCCAGGTGTCCGGCCGGATCTCCGGGGGCAGGGGGACGGTGGCGACGACGGTGTTCGTCGTGGTGTCGACGACGTACAGGACGAGGCCGCTGACCGCGTACACCCGGGTGCCGTCGGGGCTGATCGCCGATTTGTCGGAGGTGTAGTCGAGGCCGCCCAGGGGGATCTCGGCGGTGACGGTGCCGGCCGCGGTGTCGACCACCTTGAGCTTGCCGTCGGCCGTGACGTACGCCCTGCTGCCGTCCGGGCTGACCACGACGCCGGTCACCACCGTGCCGACGGGGACGGCGGTGACCGGCGTCGTGGCCGTCCCGTCCGCGAGGGCGGTGCCGGCGCCGCCGGCCAGGAGCGCCACGGTCGTGGCCAGGGCGGTGGCCCAACGGGCCTTCCTTGCACGTGAGTTCATGTCACATCTCCTCAAGTCGGTCTGCTGCGCGACAGGTTATGGGAGAAGTGTGAAGAGGGAGTCGAGTTTCCCCACTGTTTGTTTCCAGGGTGGCGAGAGGCTCCCAGGCAACATGTGTTGCGCAATGAGCAATGAGTGTTGACGCCCGGTGCGGAGCGGCCCTACAGTGCGGCCGTGACTATCGATGATCTTGCTCACCGCATCGCCGCCGACGTCGCCGGCGAAGGCGGCCTCGCCGGCCTGCACCGGCTGTCCGAAGTGATCGCCGTCCTGGAGGACCGCCGCACGGCGGTCATCGACGAGCTGCGCCGCGGCCGCTACGCGACCTGGGAGGAGATCGGCCGCGCCTGCGGGATGACCCGCCAGGGCGCCACCCGTCGCTGGTCCGGCAAGCTGCGGGCCCGCTCGTTCGGCGCCGCGGCCGGCGCGTACCAGCAGGGGCGGCCCGGCTACCCGCTGGCGCTGATCGGCTCGGCCGTGCCGCGCGAGGCCCGCCGGGTGCTCGACCTCGGCGCGGGCACCGGAAAGCTGACCCGCCTGCTGGTGGACGCGGGCCTGGACGTCGTCGCCGGCGAGCCGGACGAGGCGATGCGCGACCAGCTCGCGGCGGCCGTTCCGAGGGCGGCCGTGCGGGGCGGCTCGGCCGAGCGGATCCCGCTGCCGGACGGCAGTGTGGACGCAGTGGTCGTCGCGCAGGCCTGGCACTGGTTCGACCAGGGCACCGCCGTGCCGGAGATCGCCCGCGTCCTCGCCCCCGGCGGCACGCTCTCCCTGATCTGGAACGTCCGCGACGAGTCCGAGCCGTGGGCCGCCGAACTCGGCGCCCTGATGCACCGCTCGGCGAAGCAGACGATCGACACCAAGCCCGTCGTCCCCGCCCCCTTCGGCGCCCCCGAGCGGCTGGAGATCCGCTGGGAGCACGTGACGACGAGGACCGGGATCCTCGACATGGTCGCCTCGCGCAGCTACGTCATCACCCTCCCCGAGGCCGAGCGCACCCGCCTCCTCGCGGACGTCGAGCACCTCCTCGGCACCCACCCCGACCTCGCGGGCCACGAGGAGATCGCGATGCCGTACGTGACGAGGTGCACGCGTGTCCGTCTCTGACCCCGACGGGGTGACCATCCGCCGGCTGGGCGCGGGCGACGCGGAGGTGTACCAGACCTTCCGTCTGGAGGCCCTCCGGGAGACGCCCGAGGCCTTCACGTCGAGTCACGCGGAGGAGTGCGCGAAGCCGCTCGCGGTGTCCGTCCGCCGGCTGGCGGAGGGTGCGGTGCTCGGCGCGTTCGCGGCGGACGGCGGGCTGATCGGCACGGCGGGCCTCAGGCTGCGCGCCCGGGGCCAGGAGCGGCACAAGGCGACGCTGTTCGGCATGGCCGTGGCGCCCGCGGCGGGCGGCCGGGGCGTCGGCCGGGCGCTGGTCGCGCGGACGCTCGAACTGGCCGCCGCTCACGACGAGGTGCAGCAGGTGCTGCTGACGGTCTCCGAGGGCAACGAGGCGGCGCTCCGGCTCTACACGTCGTGCGGCTTCGAGGTGTGGGGCCGGGAGCCGGGGGCCGTCGTGGTCGGCGGCCGGGCCGTGACGAAGCTGCACATGGTGCGCTTCCTCGACTCCTACCAGTCCCGCTCGGCGATCAGCTTCTCGGCGTCGGCCTCCGGGAACCCGTAGGCGTTCGCGATGAACCAGAAGTCCTCGGCGATCTCCTCGCGGGCGACCGTCTCGATCTCGCTGCCGGCGGCCTCGAACGCCTCCTGGAGGACGTTGAACTCCTCGGTGGCGCCGGCGGTGAGGCCGTACAGCGCGTCGAGGTCGCCCGGCCGCTCGGCCTCGATCCGCTCGCACAGCCGCCGCAGGATGGCGCACCCCTGGTCGACGACGGCGTCGGGGAAGTAGTCGTCCCGGTACAACCCGGGCAGGAACGAGTACTGGAGGACCTGGGCGTTGGTGATCGGCATGGCGTGCTCCCTGTCGTGGTCGGACGCCCCGATCATGCACCCCGCCTCTGACAATCCGCCTCTGACGACCCGGCTACGGCAGCCCGGCGAGGTCGAGGAGCCCGTGCAGCCGGGCCCCGGTCAGCGCCGGGTTGGCCGCGGCGGCCTCGGCGAGCGCGGGGTCGGCGAGGAGGGCGTCGACCACGTCGGGCGGGAGCAGCGGGTTGGTGGCGGCGGCCCGGCGGACTCGCTCGTCGGGGTCGGTGAGGAGCTCGACGGGTGGGTGGTCGAGGGTGGGGTCGGCGGCGGCCAGGGCGCGGACCTCGGGCTCCTCGTGGGTGAGGAGGTGCTGAAGTCCCGTGCGGGGCAGGGTGGGTAGCGTCCGCAGGTACTCGCGCTGCTCGGGGCTCGCGAGGAACGCGGCGAGGACGGTCGCGGGCGGGGCGAGCGGGTGGTGGTAGGCCAGCAGGTGCCGCACTCCCTCGTCGGGGTCGTCCGCGAGCCGGTCGACGAGGTGCGCGGGCAGGCCGGGCCAGGTGGCGGCGGCCCGGCGCAGCGACGGGAGTTCGGAGACGGCGCCGGCGAGGTACCAGTCCGGCTCGGCCTCGGATCCCGCGCCGATCGGGCCGAGGTCCGCGGGGTCGTCGGCGAGGACGCCGTGGATGACGGAGGCCTGCGCCCGAGTGCGGGGGAGCGGGTGCGCGAGTGCCCGGGAGCGGACGGAGGGGTCCGGGTCCGCCGCGAGTTCCGCGAGCGACCCGGCGTCCAGGTCGGCCCGTTCGGCGACGCGCCGGCGCAGTGCCGGATCGGGGTGGCGGGCGAGCCGGGCGACGACGTGGGCAGGGGTGTACGGGCTGGCCGCGAGCGCGGGCAGGTAGCCGGGCTCCTCGGTGAAGCAGTGTTCGGCGATGGCGTCGGTGACCGCGTACAACCAGAGCATGGTGTAGCGGTCGCGCTCGCTCAGGCCCGGGCGGTGGAAGCGCGCTTCTAGGGCGGCGGGGTCGAGGCGGCGGGCCTCGCGCCGGGCCTGGTCGCGGACGGTCTCGTCCGGATCCGCGAGCAGGGCTTCGCGCTGGGCGGGGGTGAGGTGCTGCCAACTGCGGGCGGCGTGGGCCCTGAGCCGTGGGTGGGGGTGGTCGACCGTACGGAGGGAGAATGCCGTCGGCAGCTGGAACGAGAACGCCAGCTCCTGCCGGATCTCGTCCGCGGTGAGGATCCCGCCCCGGCCGGGCTCGTCCTCCGCGGAGAGCAGGGCCGCCAGCGCCTCGTCGGGCAGCGGCTCGACGCGCTGGAACCGCGGACGCGGTCCGCCGGCCAGCGCGGCGCGCACGAAGTCGAGCGGGTCGTGGACCAACCGGCTGCGGATCTCCACCGGGACGTACCGGTTCCGGGCGATCGCCCGCCGGACTCCCGGCTCCGGGTGCGCGAGCGCGGCCTCGACGACGTCGTCCGGCAGCGGACGCCTCTCGCACAGGTCGAGGCGCGCGGGCTTCGCCTCCGGCGCCAGCAGTCGCAGCAGGACGTCCGAGGGTGCGGCGCGGTTGGCGGCGACGCCGCGGAGCAGCGCATCGGGGGCGACGGGGGAGAGCATCGGGCCATCGTCCCAGCGATCTTGGCCGGGCGTCCAGAGGGGTCGTCGGGGCCCGGTCAGTCCGTCGCGTCGCTGAGCCCCAGGCGCAGGTGCTCGATGTGGTAGACGGCCTGGTCGAGCAGTTCGGCGACGTGGTTGTCGTACAGCGCGTACACCACCGAGCGGCCCCGGCGGGTGCCGGTGACGAGGCCGAGGTTGCGCAGCAGGCGCAGCTGGTGGGAGCAGGCGGACTGTTCCATGCCGACCTCGGTGGCGAGTTCGGTGGCGGCGCAGGGGCCCTCGCGCAGGCGGGACAGGATCAGCAGGCGGGACGGGGTGGCGAGGGCCTGGAGGGTGGTGGCCACGCGGGCGGCGCCGTCGGCGTCCAGGCGGGTGCGCGGGACGGCTTCGGCGGCGACTTCGGCGCTTCGGGTGGTGGCGGCTCCATGACCCATGGGGACCATCGTACAGGCCATGAATGAAGGAGCGTTCATATGTTCATGTATCGTGGAAACGCCCAGGGCCCAGCCCTGCCCTTGTCCTGTCGTGCCCGAAGGGTCCCCGCCTGCCATGCCCGCCACCCTGATCGAGCGCCCGGCGCCCACCGCGCCGCCGCGTCCGGACGCCGCCCCCCGCCGCCGCACCCGGGTCTTCGCCCTGCCCGAGGCCCGGTGGGCCGCCGCGGCGACGGTGCTGTTCCTGACCGCGCTGCCGCTCCAGTTCACCGGCGCCCCCGCCTGGGCCTGGGGCCCGCTCTACGCCCTCGCGTACGCCACCGGCGGCTGGGAGCCCGCGTGGGCCGGCCTCCGGGCGCTGCGCGAGAAGACCCTCGACGTCGACCTGCTGATGATCGTCGCCGCCCTCGGTGCCGCCGCCGTCGGGCAGGTCATGGACGGCGCGCTGCTGATCGTCATCTTCGCCACCTCCGGCGCCCTGGAGGCCCTGGCCACCGCCCGTACCGCCGACTCCGTGCGCGGTCTGCTCGACCTGGCCCCGGCCACCGCCACCCGGCTCCTCGCGGGCGGCGCCGAGGAGACCGTCCCCACCGAGGCGCTCGCCGTCGGCGACACCGTCCTCGTGCGGCCCGGCGAGCGGATCGGCGCCGACGGGCGGGTCCTGGACGGTGCGAGCGAGGTCGACCAGGCCACCATCACCGGCGAACCGCTGCCCGTCGCCAAGGCCGCCGGCGACGAGGTCTTCGCCGGCACCCTCAACGGCACCGGCGCCCTGCGGATCCGCGTCGACCGGGACGCCTCCGACTCGGTGATCGCGCGGATCGTGCAGATGGTCGAGGAGGCCTCCGAGACCAAGGCGCCCACCCAGCTCTTCATCGAGAAGGTCGAGCAGCGCTACTCGATCGGCATGGTCCTCGCGACCCTCGCCGTCTTCGCCGTCCCGCTCGCCGTCGGCGCGGCCCTCACCGACTCGCTGCTGCGCGCGATGACGTTCATGATCGTCGCCTCGCCGTGCGCCGTCGTGCTGGCCACCATGCCGCCGCTGCTCTCCGCGATCGCCAACGCCGGACGCCACGGCGTCCTCGTCAAGTCCGCCGTCGTCATGGAGCGCCTCGGCCAGAGCGACACCGTCGCCCTCGACAAGACCGGCACCCTCACCGAAGGCACCCCGCGCGTCACCGACCTCCGCCCGCTCACCGGCTCCGGCCTCACCGAGGACGGGCTGCTCACCCTCGCCGCCGCGGCCGAGCACCCCAGCGAGCACCCGCTCGCCCGCGCCGTCGTCGACGCCGCCCGCGCCCGGGGCCTCGCCCTCCCCGCCGCCGAGGACTTCACCTCCACCCCCGGCATCGGCGTCAGCGCCACCATCGACGGCCGCATCGTCGCCGTCGCCGCACCCGCCCGTCTGCTCGAAGGACGCAGCGGCCCGGAGGTCGACCAGGCCAACGGGCACGCGGGGGAGCTGGAGGCGGCCGGCCGCACCGCCGTCCTGGTCGAGGCCGACGGCGTCCCGCTGGGCGTGCTCGGCATCGCCGACCGGCTGCGCCCCGACGCCGCCGCCACCGTCACCGCCCTCGCCGCGCTCACCGGCGGGACGCCGATGCTGCTCACCGGCGACAACCCGCGCGCCGCCGCGCACGTGGCTGCCGAGGTCGGCATCACCGACGTGCGCGCCGCGCTGCTGCCGCAGGACAAGGTGGCCGCCGTCCGCGAGTGCGAGGCGGCGGGCCGCAAGGTGCTGGTGATCGGCGACGGCGTCAACGACGCGCCCGCGCTGGCCGCCGCCCACACCGGCGTCGCGATGGGCCGGGCGGGCTCGGACCTCGCCCTGGAGACCGCGGACGCGGTGGTCGTGCGCGACGAACTCGCCACCGTCCCGGCCGTGGTGGCGCTCTCCCGGCGGGCCCGCGGCCTCGTCGTGCAGAACCTGGTGATCGCCTCGGTGTTCATCTCCGCCCTGGTCGTGTGGGACCTCGTCGCCACCCTCCCGCTGCCGCTCGGCGTCCTCGGCCACGAGGGCTCGACCGTCATCGTCGGCCTCAACGGCCTGCGGCTGCTGCGCGAGGCCGCCTGGACCCGCGCCCGGGCCGGCCGGTGAGTCGCCGCGAGGGGCGGAAGAAGGAGAGCGCCGCGGCGCGCTGCACGGTGACGGTCTGCCGGGGCTGCTGCTGCGGCACACCGAAGGTCCCCGGTGTGGACCACGCCGCCCAACTCGTCCACCTGCGCACCGCGTTGGACGGCGTGGCGACCGTCCGCCCGACCACCTGCCTGGACGCGTGCGAGCAGGCCGACGTGATGGTCGTCCAGCCCTCCGCCGAGGGCCGCCGCGCGGGCGGCCGCCCGGTCTGGCTCGCCCTCGTCAACGACGCGGACGCCGTCGCCGACATCGCCACGTGGGTCGCCGACGGCGGCCCGGGCCTCGCGGACCCGCCGGGCGTTCTCGACCTCTACGAGTTCCAGCCCTCCCGGCGGATCCGGGAGGCGCTCGACTGAGGCCGTCCGGTGCGGAATTGGGGGCGCTCACCCCCCCGGAACCCGGTACCATCGGCGGGCCTGATGTCGGATCGGAAGCGCCGGGGGACGGGGACCGATGGCCGGAACGATCACTCTGTGGGTCTTCGGACTGCTCTGCTTCGTCGTGGCCTTCGCGCGCGAGGCCGCGAGCGGCGCCGGGATCAGCCTGCCCGGACCCAAGACGACCGGGGCGCGGTTCGGCGTGGTCGCGGTCGGGGTGCTGGCGCTGGTCCTCGGGACGGCGGTGCGGCCCAAGGGCGACGATCCGAAGCAACTGCCCACGCCGACCGGCGCCGTGGCGTCATCGGTCTCCACGCCCTCCGCAACTCCGGGGCCCGCCACCTCCGTCGCCGCGCCGCCGTCCCCGTCGGCCACCGGACCCGTCCAGGTCTGGAGCGGCCAGGTCGCCGTCCCCATGGAAGGCGGCATCGACTTCGACCTGACCCCGCCGTCCCGCGCCGCCGGATTCGCGCACGGCATCTACGCCGGCGGCTTCACGTCGACGACCGCCAACCTGCACGACGAGATCCAGATGGACCACGACCAGTTCGGCATCTGGTCCGGCCAGTCGGCCCCGACCGGCGCCCAGTGCCGGGACTGGGCGATGACGCACCCCGGCCAGGACGCCCACGTGAGCATCGGCTCGCTCGTCTGCCTCCGGACCCCGGGCGGGCGCACGGCCCTGATCAGGATCGACTCGATCGCCCCGGCCGACTACCTGCTGAACGCGACGGTCACCCTCTGGACGGACTGAGCGGGGAACCACCGACCGGCGTCCGGGCGTCGGTTCATTCCATGATCGGATGGAAGACACGCAGACGGCACGCCTCCCCGGGGCGGACGAGCGGATTACGGCGCTCCTCGGCGCTGATGGCCTCCGGCACGGTGGTCTCGCGCGCCACCGGCCTGATCCGCCAGGTGCTCCAGGCCCACGCCCTGGGCGTCGGCCTGCTCGCCACCACGTACAACCTGGCCAACACCGTCCCCACCAGCCTGTACTTCCTGCTGATCGGCGGCGCGCTCAACTCCGTGCTCGTCCCGCAGCTCGTCCGGGCCCGCGCCGAACACCTCGACGGCGGCACCGCGTTCGAGCAGCGCCTCGTCACGCTCGTGCTGTGCCTCCTCGCCGCCGGGACGGCCCTCGCGGTCTGGGCCGCGCCGGACGTCATCGCCCTCTACCAGAGCGACACCCCCGACACGCACGCCGCGTTCGAGCTCACCGTCGTGTTCGCCCGCTACCTGCTGCCGCAGATCTTCTTCTACGGCGTCTTCAGCATCTTCGGCCAGGTCCTCAACGCCCGGGACCGCTTCGGCGCGATGATGTGGACCCCGGTCCTCAACAACGTCGTCCTCATCGCCATGTTCGGGCTGTACATCGGCCTGCTGAACGCCCCCGACCAGGTCTCCGGCATCACCCCCGACCAGGTCGCCCTGCTCGGCACCGGCACCACCGTCGCGCTCGCCCTCCAGGCGCTCTCCCTCGTCCCGTACGCCCTCGCCGCTGGCTACCGTCCGCGCCCGCGCTTCGACTGGCGCGGCACCGGCCTGCGCAGGAGCGTGAGCGCCGCCCGCTGGACCCTGCTGTTCGTCCTCGCCAACCTCGTCGCGAGCACGCTCGTCACCCGCTTCGCCTCCGCCGCCGACACCGCCCTCCCGAAGGACGGCGTCGGGTACACCGCCTACACCTACGCACAGCAGATCTGGACGATGCCGCAGTCGATCGTCACCGTCACCCTCGTCACCGCCCTGCTGCCGCGCATGAGCCGCGCGGTCGTCGAGCACCGCATCGGCGACCTCCGCGCCGACCTCTCCCGCTCGCTGCGGATCAGCGGCGTCGTCATCGTCCCGGCCGCGTTCGCCTTCCTCGCCTTCGGCCCGCAGATCGCGCAGCTCCTCTTCGCCCACGGCGCCACCGACCCCACCACGGCCGTGCCGCTCGGCCACATGCTCCAGGCCTTCGGGCTCGGCCTCGTCCCGTTCTCCGCGCAGTACCTCCTCCTGCGCGGCTTCTACGCCTTCGACGACACCCGCACCCCGTTCCGCCTCGCCCTGTGGATCGGCGCCACCAACGTCGCCCTCGCCGCCGCCTGCCACCTGCTGCTCCCGGCCCGCTGGGCCGTCACGGGAATGGCCGGCGCGTACGCGCTCTCGTACGGTGTCGGCCTGCTCCTGACGGCGGTCCGCCTGCGCCGCCGTACGGAGGGCCTGCTGGACGGCCGCCGGATCTGCCGCACCTACGGCAAACTGACCGCGGCGGCGGCCCTCGCGGGCGCGGCCGGCTGGCTCGTCGGCCTCGGCTGCACGGACGGTGCCGTGGCGGCCCTCCGCGCCCCGGTCCTTTCCCTGGCGGCGGGCGGTCTCACGATGGCGCTCCTCTTCCTCCTCCTCGCCCGCCTGCTCCGCATCACCGAACTGCGCGCCCTGCCCGGCCTGCGCTGACCGGCTCCCGGAGGCCGTTGTCAGCGCCGCTGCTTATGGTGGGCCGAGCCGTACACGAACCAGGGAGGGCGAGAAGAGTGATCGTCGAGAGGATGCGCGTCCACCGGGAGATGCTCACCGAGCGGCAGCTGTCGCAGTGGCCGTGGACGGTCCCGTGCGTGCGGGGCCTGCTCGGCGGCGGCATCGCCTTCCCGGCGCCCGTGACCTTCCTGGTCGGCGAGAACGGCTCGGGCAAGTCCACCCTGGTCGAGGCCCTCGCCGAGGCCTACGGCGTGGACAACTACGGCGGGCGGGCCGGTGCCCGCTACGCCGGCCCCAGGGAGCGCGGAGAACTCGGCGAGTACCTGCGCCTCGACTACACCGAGCGCGGCCGGGCGATGGCCTCCGGCCCGCGCTCGCGGCGCAACGGGTTCTTCCTGCGGGCCGAGACGGCGCTGCAGATGATGGAGGAGAAGCAGGGGCGAGGCCGCTACTGGAACGAACGCACCGACCTGATGAGCCACGGCGAGGGCTTCCTCACCGTCTTCGAGTCGATGTTCCGCGAGCCGGGTCTCTACATCCTGGACGAGCCGGAGGCGGCGCTCTCCTTCACGTCCAGCCTGCAACTCGTCGGCCTGCTGCACGAACTCGGCCGCACCGGGGCCCAGGTCGTGTGCGCCACCCACTCGCCGATCCTCGCCGCCACCCCCGGCTCCGCCGTCCTGGAGGTCGGCGACCACGGCATCCGGCCCACCCGCTGGCGGGACCTCGCGATCGTCGACCACTGGCGCCGCTACCTGGAACGCCCCGAGGCGTACCTGCGCCACATAACCGGCCCGGCGCAGCCGCCGTCCTGACCGGCCGCCTACGGTGGCCGTATGCACACCAACCACCGCCCGTGGGACGTCCTGCTGATCGGCGGGGCCTCCGGGCTCGGCAAGAGCCTCGCCGCCGCCCGACTCGCCGCTCGGCACGGCGCGTTCGTCGTCGAGTTCGACGACGTCGTGGCCGCCCTGCAGGCCGCGACCTCCGCCGCGACCCACCCCGGCCTGCACCACTTCGACGGCCTCGCCGACCCCGACGCGGACCTGCCGGCCGACCGCGTCCTGGAGCTGCAGATCGCCACCGCGCACGCCCTGGACGACGCGCTGCTCGGCGTCGTCCGCAACCGCCTGACCGTGGACGTGCCCGCGATCGTCGAAGGCGACTACCTCACCCCGGCCGCCGCCGCCCGCGCGGTGGCCGAAGCCCGGGCACGCGGCCGCCGGGTACGCGCCCTCTTCCTCCACGAGGACGACCCGGCCGCCATCGCCGCCAACTACGCCCACCGCGAGCCCGAAGACGGCCCCCAGCCCGCCCGCGCCGCCGTCAGCGCCCGCTACTCCCACCACCTCGCCGCCCAGGCCCGCAGCCACCACCTGCCGGTGATCGCCTGCCGCCCCTACGACACCCTGGCGCAGCGCCTGGCCGCCGCCCTCTCCTGACGGCACGGCACCAGGGCGGCTCCACCGCCGTATGCGCTCTCGGGTGCGTAGAGTCGGTGCAACATGATCAAACAGGGGAGCGGGCCGGCGTGCACGACAAGATGTTCGAGCTGATGGACGAGCAGCGCCGCAGGAACGGGTTCCGGACGCTCGGCGAGATGGCCGTCCTCGCCGAGACCAACACCGTCTTCGATCCGTTCTCGACGCTGATCGCACGCGACGCCGAGATCGGGGAGGGCAACACCTTCTTCCCCGGCGTCGTGGTGCGGTGCGACGGCGGGACGTGCTCCATCGGCAGCGGCAGCACCTTCCACCCGTCGACGCTGCTGCTCGCGGCCGACGGCGGACGGATCGTCGTCGGCGACGGGTGCTCCCTCGGCCCCGGCGGGGTGCAGATCAAGGCCAACCAGCCCGGCTCGCTGCTCTCCGTCGGCGACCACGCGCGGCTGCTCAACGGCGCCGAGGTCGTCGGCTCCAGCGTGATCGGCGACGGCGCCCAGGTCATCGGCGCCATCTCGGCGCAGAGCGTCCGGCTGGCCGGGGGCGATGACTTCACGGGCCCCGACCCGGACCGCCGCGGTGCGGTACTCAAGGGGTCGGGACTCGCGCGGGGGATCCGGCTCGCGGTCGGCGACGTCGTCAACGGTCTCGGCGACTTCGCCGCGGCTCCCGTCGAGCGCCAACTCGCCTACCACCCGCGGAGCAGGTGACGAGCGGCATGCCCACCGGGCCCGGCGAGGGGCGCCGGGGGGGCGGCGACGCCGGCGCCCCGCCCCCCCCCACAAACCCAGGCGACGCGCGGGCGGAGCCCAGGCACAGCGGGTGTGGGGGGTGT
>NZ_JBHWGV010000002.1:107250-118959 GCF_042732955.1 Kitasatospora sp. NPDC059747
ACTCGCCCCCCCCCCGCGGCGCTGGGGCCGAGGGGCTTGCCCACCGGGCCCGGCGCCCGCCGGGGGGGGGGAGGCCCCGGGGCGGCCCGACCGCTCAGTCGACCGGGTGCGCGGCGAGGTCGACCAGGTCGAAGCTGCGGTGGCCGGTGTCGCAGCACATCATCGGCTCCAGCGGCTGCTCCTCGGTCTCGGGCAGCTCCTGCAGTTCCAGGACGGTGCTCTCCATTCTCACTCCCCCTTTCCGTGGCTCGGGTGGTGCGGGCCCGTGGCCGGCCGGTCGACCAGCCACGATCGGGGGCCGCCGTGGTGACGGCGGAGCAGGAGGTCGAGCACGCCGCCGAGGCCCACGTTGTAGGCGGCGGTGACCTCGCGCAGGGTGTCGTCGGGGACCAGGTACCGGCCGTCACGGCGCGCGGCGCGCAGGGTGATGGCGTGGACGAGCGCGTCGGCCCGGGCGAGGTGGTGCTCGTCGCCGGTGGCGGCGTGCAGGTCGAGGAGCAGTTCGGCGTTGCCCGCCAAGCCGTGGCAGGTGCCCGGCCCCAGGCGGTGGCGGTCGCGGTGCACGGCGACCGCGGCGCCCTCGGCGTGGGCGAGGTGGCGCGGGTCCCCGGTCTCCTGCCACAGGCGCAGCAGGAACGTGCCGATGCCCGAGGAGCCGTGGCACCAGTAGTTCAGGCCGGGGCGTTCGGTGCGGCCGGGGCCCTTGGGCCAGTACGCGGCGCCGTCGCGCCACTCGGTGAGGGCGCACAGGGCCTCGCCGCCGCCGAGGGCGATGTCGGTGAGCTCGGGCCGCCCGAGGTCGCGGCCGGCGGCGAGCAGGAAGGCGGCGTTGCCCGCGACGCCGTGGGCGAAGCCGTAGGTGGCGGAGCCTGCGAGTTCGGCACGGGCCGGCGGGCCGAGGGGCCAGTCCACGCCGGGTGCGGCCGCCAGCAGGCGCAG
This sequence comes from Kitasatospora sp. NPDC059747, assembly GCF_042732955.1. Lineage (NCBI taxonomy): Bacteria > Bacillati > Actinomycetota > Actinomycetes > Kitasatosporales > Streptomycetaceae > Kitasatospora > Kitasatospora sp. NPDC059747. The sequence goes on from NZ_JBHWGV010000002.1 coordinate 108,190, forward strand.
CAGTCCGTCCGCGCACCGGGCCGTCCGGTCGGCGAAGTGCCGGTCGCCGGTGCGGTGCCACAGGTGGAGCTGGGCGAGGCCGGCGCCGGCCAGGCCGTGGCACACGTCGGTGGCGGCGGAGTCGAGCGGGATGCGCAGGGCGTAGGCGAGGGCCCGGTCGGCGAGGCGGCCGTTGTCCAGGGCGGTCGCCGCGTCGTGGAGGGCCCAGGCGGTGCCGGAGCGGCCGAAGTAGAGGCCGGGCAGGACCCGGCTGGGCTCGCTGAGCCGCTCGTCCAGCCAGTCGGCGGCCTCGCGCAGTGCGGGGCGGGCGGCTTCGTGGCCGCAGCGGACGGCCCGGGCGAGGACGGCGAGCACGCCGGCCGCGCCGAACTGCACGTTGCAGGGGTCGCCGTGCGGCAGGGACCTCGGGGCGGGCCAGAGGTGTTCGGCGTAGCGGTCCATGGTGGCGGCGAGGTGGGCGAGGCCGTCCTCGATCAGGCGCTCGGACGTCGGCTCTGACGTTGGCTCGGGCGTCGGCTCGGGCGTCGGTGAGGCCGTGGGCGGGGACGGGGCCGGCGACGGCCGTGCGTACGGGCGGTGGTCCTGGGCGAGGTACTCGGCTGCCCGGGGGAGCGTCCAGCGCCTGGCGGGGGCCGCCGTGAGGCCGGTGACCACGGGGGCGAGGCCGCGCAGGGCGCCGTGGTCGGCGGCGGCGACCAGGGCGGCGAGCCGCTCGCCGGGCGGGCGGGCCGGTGTGCTGTCGGCGGCGAGCACCGGGCTGATGCCGGTGGTCGCGTGGAGCAGGGTCACGCCGAGGCTGAAGCAGTCCGCCTCGGGGCCGGGGGCCGGGCGCGGCGCCGGTCCGTCGGCGGAGCCGAGGTGCTCGGGGTCGGTGAATCCCGGTGTACCGGCGGGGTGGACGGTGGTGCCGGGGCGGACGGCGAGCTCCAGGTCGACCAGGACCGGCCGGTCGTCCGGGGTCATCACGACGTTGCCCGGCTTGAAGTCGCGCAGCACGAGTCCCGCGGCGTGCACCTCGGCGAGCAGCCGCACGAGGTCGCGCGCGAGCCGCCGGGCCGCCGGTGCGGGCACGTGGCCGTCGCCCCGTTCCAGGTGCTCGGCGGTCCACTGCTGGAGGTTGCGGCCCAGGACGAGCTCTTCGGCCAGGAACAGGTGGCCGCCGGACTCGAACAGCTCCAGCACCCGCGGCGTGATGCCCCGGGGAGCGAGTTCCGCCAGGACGTGCGCCTCGTGGCGCAGCCGGTCCCGGGCGTCCCGGCCGTCCTGGTCGGCGGCGACGTGCGGGCGGGCCTCCTTGAGGAGGACGCGCTCGCCGGTGCGGGTGTCCTCGGCGCGGTAGACGCCGCCCCGGTGGGAGTGCCGGACCGCCTCCTTGACGAGGTAGCGGTCGGCGAGCAGGACCGGGCTGCCGCGGCGGCGGGGAGGGGCCGGGGCCGAGTTCGGTGCCGCGGCCGGGGCCCGGAAAGGGTCCTCGGCCCAGGGCGGGGGCGAGAACCACGGGTGGCGCTCGTCCGTGCTCACGGTGCCGTCCGGGGCGGTGAGGCGGCCCTGGTAGAAGCCGTCGTCGTTGAGCACCCGGGGCCGGGCGAAGCACCCGTAGCGGTAGTGCACCACGCTGTCCGGCCGGTAGCGGCGGTCGGAGAGGATGGCGGGGCCGGGCATTCCGGCGGTCGCTTCGTGCAATTCGCGCGCGATGGCGAGGAGTTGGCCGTCATCGGCGGGGTAGGCAGTGAGGAACTTGCCGGACTGCGCCCGCGGTGCCCGGGTGCCGGTGAGCTCGGCCGTGACGCGCGGGGAGGCCGCGAACTTGAAGGCGCAGCCGTGCGTGATCAGCACCCGCCCCGCGCGCTCGATCACCTGCGGCGCCGACGCCAGGGTCGCGGAGACGTGGAGCTTCCAGCCCTGGCGGCGCGGACGGTGGCGCGGTGGGGTCACCATCAGCCACGGCTCGAGGTGGTGGACGCGCCAGTCGGTGGTCGGATCGGACCGTTTCAACAGCTCTGCGAGGACTGACCGGTAGGGCGAGAGCACGCCATGGATTCTATCGGTGCTTCGGGAAAAGACTATCCCGCAAGGTAATTGACGGATTATCAGAAACCAAATCCAGCCTCCTCGACGTCGGGGTTTCCGCCGGGCGTGCGTGATCCGCGCCACATCGTGCAACATGCTTGGTCCGTCAGTGACTCTCAGAACCAGGAGAGTTGTCGTTCGAGGACGGGGTAGGCGGCGTGGGCCAGAGGCGGAGTGGTGGACGGGTCACCGGCGGCGCGGCGGAACGCGGCGCGGCCGGGAGACGGTCGCCGGCGCTCATCGTCGGCCGGACGGTGGCGTGTTCGGTGGGGCTGTCGGTGTTCGCCGCCAGCGGCGTGGTCTGGTACGAGTACACGTCCCTGACCGACGGGATGACCACGTCCAACGCGATCGCCGAGACGAAGAAGGACGCCCCCAAGCACCTCGACAACTCGGTGAACCTGCTGCTGATCGGCCTGGACAGCCGCAAGAACATGGACGGTTCGGACGTCGACCCGGCCATCGTCCAGAACGAGCTGCACGCCGGTGCCGACTCCAGCATCGGCGGCTACAACACCAACTCGCTGATCCTGCTGCACATACCGGCGAACGGCGGCAAGGTGCAGGCGGTCTCCGTCCCCCGCGACGACTGGGTGATGACCTACAACGGCGACGGCTCCGAGATGGGCATGGCCAAGATCAAGGAGGCCTACGGCAACGCCAAGGACCGGTTCGACAATAGCTCCAGGGCCAAGGGGCTCAAGGGTGCGGACCTGGAGAAGGCCGGCCGGGACGCCGGGCGCGCGGCCACCATCCGGACCGTCCAGCGGTTCGTCGACCAGCCGGTGGACCACATCGCCGAGGTCAACCTGATGGGCTTCTACGACATCGCCAAGGCGCTGGAGCCGATCGACGTCTGTCTGACCCACCCGGTGGACGACCCGATCATCTCCCGGACGCCCGGCCACGAGGGCGGCGGCACCGGACTCAAGCTCCCGGCCGGGGTCAGCCACCTCAACGCCGCCGACGCGCTCTCCTTCGTCCGCCAGCGCCACAACCTGAACGACGGGCACGGGAATTCGGACGACTTCGCCCGCACCCACCGCCAGCAGGCGTTCATCTCCTCGGTGATGCACAAGCTCAAGCAGCAGGGCGTCATCGGCGACCTCGGCGCGATGCAGAAGCTGTTCGGCGTGGTGCAGAAGGACCTCGTCATCGACAACGAGTGGAACATCCTCGACTTCGCCCAGCAGGCCCCGGCGCTGACCGGCGGCAACGTCGAGTTCAACACCCTGACCTACGACACCGGCGGCAAGAAGGGAGACCCGCCGCAGGACGTCAACCTCGTCACCCCGGCGAAGATCCAGAAGGTGGTCAAGCAGGTCTTCGGCGGCGCCGACGCCGCCGCCCCCGTGGCGGCCCCGAGCGACACCCCGACCGGCAGCGCGACGGAAACCCCGGCCGCGCCCCCGGCCCCCACCCAAGCGGCCGCCCCGGCCACCGTGGACGTGTTCAACGCCTCCGCCGCCGCCGGGGTGTCCTCCGCCAACGAGGCCAAGGTCCTGGTCGGCATGGGCTTCAAGCAGGGGACGACCGGCCCGGCGCGCACCAAGTCGAAGACCACCACCGTCACCTACGGCAAGGGCGCCAAGGAGGCCGCCGACCAGATCGCCGCCCGCTACGGCGTCACCGCCACCGAGTCGGCCTCGGCCGGCGTCGGCCGGGTCGTGGTCACGCTCGGCACGTCCTTCGACGGCGTCGCCTCCGACCGGCCCGCCACCCCCGCCACCGCCCCGAGCGACCCGGCCGCCAACCTCCCGATGCAGGGCCCCAAGGTCGACGCCCAGTCCGACGGCGGGATCCCCTGCGTCTTCTGAGGTCCCGCGGTTCCGACGCTCGGCGCCGGGCCCGCCGCATGGGCCCGGGCGAGTCCGGGGCCATGCGGGTCGTTCGGTGTGCGGCTGCGGCTGCGGCTGCGGCTGCGGCTGCGGCTGCGGCAACGGCTACGGTTACGGCACTATCGGCACTGGCCGGTGCGCGGGCCGGTCGTCGTGTTGTCGGCCTGGCGGAGGTCCGGTGTGTTGCCCTCGCAGCGCAGCGGGCCGGTGACGGTGTTGGCCTCGACGACGGCGACGGCGCCGCTGTTGCCGGTGATCTCCACGGGGCCTGTGACGGTGTTTCCGGCCACGTCGACGCCTCCGGTGCCGGCGTCCACCGTCAGGCGGCCGTGGATCTCGTTGCCGGCGCAGCCGTCGGCTTCGACGGCCGACCCGATGCGGACGAGGCCGCTGCTCCCGTGGACGGTGACGGCACCCGCCGGCGTGGATCGGCAGATGGTGAGCGCGAGGGCCCCGTCCGCCGACAGCTTCCCGTGGATCTCCGCCCCGGAGACGGCCAGTGCGCCGCCCGGCCGGACGGTCACCGGGCCGTCCTGGGTGGCGCCCGCCGCCAGGCACAGCGCGTCCCCGGCCGCGACGGTCAGCGGGCCGTGGTGCGCCGCCGTCAGGCACGGCGTGCTGAAGCCGACCGTCACGTCCGCCGCCGGTGCGCTGCTCGGCGCGTGGCCCGGGTCGCCGCCGTACGTGGCGGTGACCGGGTGGCTCCCGGGCTGGAAGGCGGCGGTGGTGAAGCTCGCGCGGCCGTCGGTCAGCGGCACGGTGGCCAGCGGCGCCGTGCCGTCGGAGAACGTGACCGTCCCGGTCGGCGTGGGCGCCGCGGGGTCGGCCGCGGCGACGGACGCCGTAACGGTGGCTGGGTGGCCGAACAGCGGCGTCGCGGTGTCGGCGGACACCGCCGTGGCGGTGTCGTACCGGTACGAGACGACGGCCCGCCCGCCGCCGTGGTTGACGCCCTGGAGCAGCGCGACACCCGTGGCGTCCGGGGCGGCGTAGCTGCTGCCGCCGCCCCCGCCGGCGCCGTAGAGGTTGCCGGGGTTGCCGCCGCCGGAGCCCCCGGCGCCGCCGAAGTAGCCGCCTCCGCCGCCACCACCGCCGTTGCCCCCGCGGGCGCCGTTGCCGCCGGAGCCGCCGCTGCCCGGGTTGTAGAGGCCGGTCCACATGTCGTAGTCGCCGCCGGGTGTGCCGGGGCCGCCGAGGGCGGAGTTGGGGCTGCCCGTCCCGGGGGCGGTCCGGCTCCCGCCGCCGCCCGCGACGCCCGAGCCGTCGGGGCCGCCGCCCTGGCCGCCGGGCTCGCCGGCCGGGCCGCCGCCGTTTCCGCCGTGCAGCAGCGGCCCGCCGTTGCCCGCGCCGCCACCGCCGCCCGCGACCAGCACCCGGTCGCCGGCGCCGAAGGCACCGGTGCGGACGTCGGAGCCACCGCCGCCGGAGCCGCCGCCACCGTGCGCGCCGCCGCCGCCCGTCCCGTGGCCGTACCCGCCCGGGCGGGCGAACTCGCCGTGCCGGGAGCTGCCGGGGACGCCCGCCGCGCCGAGGGTGATCTGCAGGGTCTGGCCGGGGACCACCGCCAGCGTCGCGCGGGACTCGCCGCCGAGGCCGCCGGGTGCGCCGGTGTTCGGCGGGTTGGGGAGGACGTAGCCGGCCGCGCTGCCGCCCTCGGCGCCGAACAGGTCGACGGTCACGGCGCTGACGCCGTTCGGGACGGTGAAGGTGTCCGTGCCCGCGGCGGTGTACGTGCAGGCGGGCGTGGCGGTGGTGAGGACTCCGCCGGTGCCGCAGGGCGACCCGGCGGGGGCTGCGGACGCGGGGGGCGCGGCGGCGGGGACGAGGGCGGCGGCGAGCAGGCCGGTCGCACCGGCGAGTGCCGTCAGGGTGGATCTGTTCATGAGGGCACAGCCTGGTGGCGGACCCGCCGGTAGACCACTGGTGATCCACACGGTGCGCGGGCTTCCCGGTCGGGTGGCCGCACAGTCGGGCCGGACGGAAGGCCGAGGCCACGGGTTGTCAAAGAAACGGCCAAGTCCCTCAACAAGCTGTTGACGGACTCCGGCGGCACCTCTACCTTCCTCGACGTCTGGCGGAATTGCATTTCCGCATTGCGGAATGATGGCCATCATGCTGCGCGCCCCGCACACTCCTCCCCGACCCGGAGAGACCTCGGATGCCTAACACTCCCGATACGGGCAACACGGCCTGGCTCATGGCCAGTACGGCCATGGTGCTGCTGATGACCCCCGGCCTCGCCTTCTTCTACGGCGGCATGGTCAAGACCAAGCACGTGCTGGTCATGCTCAAGATGAGCTTCGTCTGCCTGGCCCTGGTCACCATGCTGTGGCTGGCGATCGGCTACAGCCTGGCCTTCGGCAAGGACGTCGGCGGCCTCGGCCTGATCGGCTCGCCCGCGCACTGGATGATGCACGACATCGGGATGAACAGCCTGAGCGGCTCCATCCCGACCGTCGTCTTCTCGGCCTTCCAGATGGCCTTCGCGATCATCACCGTCGCCCTGATCAGCGGTTCGATCGCGGGCCGGGCGACGATGCGCGGCTGGCTGTGGTTCGTGGTCGCCTGGACGCTGTTCGTCTACGTGCCCATGGCGCACTGGGTGTTCGCGCCCGACGGCTGGATCACCGCGCACCTCGGCGCGCTCGACTTCGCCGGCGGCATGCCCGTGGAGATCAACTCCGGTGCGGCCGGCCTGGCCGTCGCGATCGTGGTCCGCAAGCGCAAGGACTTCGAGCGCGAGACCATCCGCCCGCACAACCTGCCGCTGGTCGTGGTCGGCCTCGCGCTGCTGTGGTTCGGCTGGTTCGGCTTCAACGCCGGGTCCGCCCTCCAGACCGGCGGCACCGCGCCGATGGCCTTCCTCAACACCCAGCTCGCCGCGTGCGGCGCGATGGTCGGCTGGCCGCTGATCGAGAAGTGGCGCCTCGGGCACGTCGAGATGCTCGGCGTCGCCTCCGCCGCCGTGGCCGGCATGGTGGCCATCACCCCGGCCTGCGGCGAGGTCTCCCCGGTCGGCGCGCTGGTGATCGGCTTCGTCGCGGGCGTGGTCTGCGCCTTCGCGATCAACCTCAAGTACAAGCTGCGCTACGACGACACGCTCGACGTGGTGGGCGTGCACGGCTGGGGCGGGATCGTCGGCGTGCTGGGCATCGGCCTGTTCGCCACCTTCCAGATGAGCGGCAAGAAGGGCCTGTTGTACGGCGGCGGCGTCGACCTCCTGTGGCGTCAGGCCGTCGGCGTCGTGGTCTGCGCGGCCTTCTCGTTCGGCGTGACGTGGCTGATCGCCCAGGTGATCGAGAAGACCGTCGGCTTCCGGGCCGCCGAGGAGTACGAGCACGTGCCCGGCGCGGAGGAGGAGCAGGCGTACGACGACGAGACGATCGCCGAGATCCGCCGGCGGCTGACCGCGGCCCGGGTGCCCGTCACCGTGGGCGCGAGCGGCGCGGAGGCCGGTTCCAGCACGGTGGACGCCGAGCTGCTGGCCGAGCTCCGGCAGGTCCTCGAACGGCGTGAGCAGGAGAAGTGATGCCCCAGAGCTTCGACACCGGCAACGCCGCCTGGCTCATCATGGCCGCCGCCATGGTGCTGCTCATGGCGCCCGGACTGGCGTTCTTCTACGGCGGCATGGTGAAGACCGGCCAGGTCATCGCGATGCTGAAGATGTGCTTCGGCTGCGTGGTGCTGGTCGGCATCATCTGGTTCGCGCTCGGCTACAGCCTGGCCTTCGGCCACGACGCGGGCGGGCTCGGGGTGATCGGCGACCTCGACCACGTCTTCATGTCCGGCGTCGGCCTGACCAGCCGCACCGGCGACACCCCGACGGTGACCTTCTCCGTCTTCCACATGTCCTTCGCCATCGTCACGGTCGCGCTGATCAGCGGCTCGGTGGCGGGCCGGGCGAAGATGAAGGGCTGGCTGGTCTTCGCCTCCGCCTGGACCCTGCTGGTCTACGTCCCGATGGCGCACTGGGTGTTCGCCCCGGACGGCTGGGTCGCCGCACGGCTCGGCGCGGTCGACTTCTCCGGCGGCACGGTCGTCGAACTCGCCTCCGGTGCGGCCGGGCTGGCGCTGGCGGCGGTCGCCGGACGGCGCGAGGACTTCGAGCGCCAGCCGATCCGCCCGCACAACCTGCCGCTCGTGGTGATCGGCCTCGCGCTGCTGTGGTTCGGCTGGTTCGGCTTCAACACCGGCTCCTCGTTGGGCGTGCCCGGCGCGGCGGCGATGGCCTTCGTCAACACCCAGTTCGCCGCCGGCGCGGCCATGGCGGGCTGGGCGGTGACCAGTTGGTGGCGCACCCGCCAGGTCGGGCTGCTCGACATCAGCATGGGCGCGGTCACCGGCATGGTCGCGATGACCCCGGCGGCCGGCGACGTCACCCCGCTGTGGGCGTCGGTGATCGGCTTCCTGGCCGGGCTCACCTGCGCCTTCGCGATCAGCTGGAAGTACCGCTTCGGCGTCGACGACACCCTGGACGTGGTCGGCATCCACGGCTGGGGCGGCCTGTTCGGCATGGTGATGGCCGGCCTCGCGGCGACCGGCGCGATGACCGGCAAGAAGGGCCTGTTCTACGGCGGCGGCTGGGACCTGCTCGGCAAGCAGCTGGTGGCGGTGCTGGTGATCGGCCTGTTCTCGTTCGCGATGACGGCGCTGATCGGCAAGGTCGTCGACCGCACCGTCGGACTGCGCCAGTCGCACGCGGCGGAGGAGCACGAACAGGTCTACCAGAACGACTGGGACGTCCAGTTCAAGGAGATCGCCGACGCCCTGCGCGGCAGCGGCATCGACGAACGCGGCCCCGAGCACGACCCCAGCGCCCTGCTCGACCAGGTCCGCCGCATCCTGGCGGCCGACCCGGAGCAGCTGCGGGAGTGACGGCGTGCACCCGCCGGGCCACCGGCCGTTCCGACGGTCGGCGGCTCGGTTAGGGTGATCATGTGACAGGGGGACTGCGGGGTACGCGGGAACGGTGGCGGGCGCAGCCGCGCTGGGTGCGGTGGGTCCTCGCGGCCCACCTGACCGGCTTCCTGGAGGGCACCACCGCCCACGCGCTCGACCTGGTCAGCGGCGGGATCCACGTCTATGCCTCCTTCGCCCCGCTTCCGCTCCAGGTGTACTTCGTCGCCCTGGTGGTGCTGGATCCCCTGGTCGCCGTGCTGGTGGCACTCGTCCGCCCGGCCGGGGTGCGGCTGGGCCGGGCGGTGATGGCGCTGGACGTCGTCGCCAACTGGATCGTCAACTGGCCGCAGCTGCGGGAGGACCCGGCGTGGCTGCTGCGCCCGGTCGGGCTGCTGCCGATCACGCTGTTCGGCGCGTTCGTCCTCGCCACGTCGGTGCCGCTGCTGCGGGCTCTGCCCGCACGTCCGCCCCGCGGGCCGTCCGGGCTGAATAGACTGGTCGGCCGCCGGTAGGAAAGGAATCCCCCGTGGGTGGTGCGGAACGTGAACCCGACTCCCTCGACGCTCGGTTGATCGACGCGGTCGAGCGGCTCGGGGACGCCGGGCGGGCGATGCTGCGGGACGCCGCCAAGCGGGAGGGGCTCTCCGTCACCCAGGCGCAGCTGCTGCTGCGGGTCACCTCCCCGACGGCGGGGCCGCAGAGCACCGGGAGTTTCGCGCGCTGGCTGGAGGTGTCGGCGCCGACCGTCAGCGATGCCGCCGCCGCCCTGGTGCGCAAGGGGCTAATGGAGTCGGTGCCGGACCTCGCCGACAACCGGCGCTCGTCCTGGGTACCGACGGGACCCGGTCGGGAGGTCGCCGAACGGCTGCACGGCTGGCGCGATCCGCTCACCGGCGGGCTGTCCGCGAGCGCGCCGGAGGACCGGGCCACCGCGCTGCGTGTCCTGCTGGAGGCGATCGCCTCGCTGAACCGCACCGGGCGGATCACCGTCGCCCGTACCTGCCTGACCTGCCGCTTCCTGGGCGACGAGCACCCGGACGGCCGGGCGGGGGAGTGGTGCGGGCTGCTGGAGGCCCCGCTCGGCGCGGCGGACCTGCGGGTCGACTGCCCGGAGCACGAGCCCGCAGCGCGCTGATCGTTCGTCAACTCACCCTGGACGGCTGCCGGGCAGGTCCTTGCGCCGCGCCTCGGGGCATTGGTAGCTTCGCAGTAGTTAGGACTCCTAATTGGAGTCCACCGGTTCAAGGACCAGAGGACGGCCATGACGCCTGCGCCCATTCCCGGCTACCGCTACGACGACCCCGAGCTGCCCGGATCACCGGTCACCGGCGGCGACTTCGAAGGCCTCGCCGCGGCAACCCTGTTCTCCGACGCGGACGTCGCCGCACTCAAGCTCGCCGGCGAGGTCCTGGCCGACCAGACCGAGCAGATCCTGGACGTGTGGTACGGCTTCGTCGGCTCGCAGCCCCACCTGCTCGCCTACTTCTCCACCCCCGAAGGCACGCCCGTCCCCGAATACCTGGCCGCCGTCCGCCGCCGCTTCGGCCAGTGGATCGCCGACACCTGCACCCGCCCCTACGACGCCCGCTGGCTCGCCCAGCAGGAGGAGATCGCGCTGCGCCACACGTCGGCGAAGAAGAACACCACCGACGGCGCCCGGTCCGTCCCGCACATCCCGCTGCGCTACATGATCGCGTTCATCTACCCGATCACGGCGACCATGCGGCCGTTCCTCGCGGCCAAGGGGCACCCGGAGGAGGACGTCGAGGCGATGCACCAGGCGTGGTTCAAGGCCGTCACGCTGCAGGTGTCGCTGTGGTCCCGCCCGTACGCGGGAGCGGCCTGGTAGGCCGGGCCGACGTGGCGTGCCGCCCGGGGGCGCGGGGGCCCCCGCCCGGGGGGGGGGGGGTTGCGCCCGCCGGCGGGTGCGCCGCCCCCACCGCGCCCCCCCCCCCCCCAAACC
>NZ_JBHWGV010000002.1:118969-130780 GCF_042732955.1 Kitasatospora sp. NPDC059747
GGCCGCCTTCTGAGTTATAAACCCCCCCCCACAACACAAAAATCTGCCCGCGCCCGCCCCCTTTTTTTAAACGCCCCGGGGCCGCGGGGCCCCCCCGGCCGGAGGCGGTCGGAGTGCCTCCGGCCGTCGGTTCCGCGACCACCTCGGCGCCACCCCGACCGAATACCGACGCCGCTTCCGCGTCACCGCCGCTTGAATCACGGAGAACACGTGACCATCACCGTCACCCACATCGGCACCGCCACCGCCCGTCCTCGAACTCGGCCGGCACGTCGTCCTCCCACGGGCTTGAACGATCCTCCTCAGCCCGCCGTGCGCCGCAGGACCTCCTCCACTGCCTCCGCGGCGACCTGCGCCCGCCGCGCCGCCGGGGCCTGCCGGATCAGGGCGCTCATCCGCTGCGCCTCCGCGGTCGTCGGCAGGTGGCCCGCCAGGAGGAGGGGAAGTGTCAGGCGGCGGGCGAGGAGTTCGTCGGCCGAGGTCACGTGCGGGCGGCGGACGACGGACACGTTGACGCGGACGCCGTGCTCGTTGCCCCACGGCACGCCCGGCCGGTCCGTCTCGACCGCGGCGTAGCGGAAGCCGTGGGCGAGGTCGCAGGCGGCGCAGCCGAGCGGGCCGCGGGCGAGCCGGTCGCCGCAGTCGGGGCAGGTCAGGCGGTCGAGGGCGGCGTCGACCACGCGCCAGTCGTGCCGGTCCGGTTCGGCCGCGACCATCTCGGCGAGGGCCGCCGCGTCCCGCTCGCCGACCGCTCCCATGCGGGCCAGGAACACGGACCATTCGTCCTCGACGATGCCGTCGACGAGCGCCCGGCAGGCCGGGCAGACGGGCGCGCCGCCGTACTCGTAGCCGCCGCACTCGTCGCAGCGGTTCGGGGCCGCCCCGACTGCAGGTCGTGCCATGGTTTCCTCTCCTCGTCGTCCAGACGAGTCTCCCTCAGGGCGGTCGGCCGGCGGTACCGGATTGCTGCGCCGTGCCCGACGGCGCGCCGCCGACCGGGGGCAGGTCGCGAACGGTTGCTTCCGGTCGGACTCGGAGCCGGTTCGCTCGTGATGCGGCAAATGGAGTCAACTGTCCTGCGACACGGTCCCGTTGCGGTGGTATTGGCTTTCGAAACTCGTACAGCACAACGCATCTGGGGTCGACATGGGCAAGGCGCACAGATCAGCGAAGGCCCAGGGGGAGAGCAAGGGCGGCTCGCCGGCCGCCGAGGAGCGGTTCCGCGGACTGCTGGAAGCGGCGCCGGACGCGATGGTCATCGTGGACGACACCGGGACGATCACGCTCGTGAACGCCCAGACCGAGGCGCTGTTCGGCTACGGTCGCGAGGAACTCCTGGGACGGCCGGTGGAGTTGCTGATCCCGGGCCGCTTCCGCGCCCACCACGCCCGGCACCGCGACGACTACGCGGCCAACCGGCAGGTGCGGCCCATGGGCGCGGGCCTGGACCTGCGCGGGCTGCGCAAGGACGGCACCGAGTTCCCCGTCGAGATCAGCCTCAGCCCGCTGGAGACCAGCGACGGCCTCCTGTTCTCCGCCGCCGTCCGCGACGTCAGCGACCGCAAGGCGGCGGAGGCCGAACTCACCGTGCTCTACGAGCAGCAGCGGCACATCGCCCTCACCCTCCAGCGCAGCCTGATGGGCACCCCGCCCGCCATACCCGGGCTCACCGCCGCCCACCGCTACCGGCCGGCGACCCAGGGAGCGGGCGTCGGCGGCGACTGGTTCGACCTCATCCCGCTGGGCGCCGGCCGGGTCGGGATCCTCATCGGCGACGTCATGGGCCGTGGCCTGGAAGCCGCCGCCGTCATGGGTCAACTGCGCTCGGCCGCCCACGCGTTGGCCATCACCGGCATGGAGCCGCGGGACCTGATGCAGTCCCTGGAGACGGTCGTCGGCGACCTCGCGGTCCCCGACCAGCTCGTCACCTGCTGCTACCTGGTCATCGCCCCCGACACCCGGGAGGTGTCCGTCTGCTCGGCCGGCCACCTCCCGATCCTGGCCGCCACCCCCGGCCACGCGGCCCGGATCCTGCCGGCGCCGGTGAGTGCGCCGCTGGGCGTGGGCGGCGTCCCCCACCGGCAGACGTCCGCCGTCCTGCCGCCGCACACCCTGCTCGCGCTTTTCACCGATGGCCTGATCGAGGCCCCCGGGTGCGACATCGAGGACCGCCTCGACACCCTCATGTCCGCCATCGACACGACCCCCGACCCCGGCGACCTGGAAGCCGCGGCCGACCACATCCTGACCACGCTGCTCCCGCCCGTCCCCGGCTACGACGACGACGTCACGCTCCTGCTGGCCCAGGTCCCCGCGGCCCCGGACGCCACGGCCGCGATCGAGCTGCCCGCCGTCCCGACCTCCTCCGCCGAGGCACGGGCCTTCGTCGAGAAGGTCCTCGGGTCCTGGAACCACGGCCACCTGACCGACGACGTCAAGCTCCTGACCTCCGAGGTGCTCACCAACGCCATCCAGCACGGCAAGGGCCCCGTCCGCCTGCACCTGCGCTGCCATCCCGCCGAACTGGTGGTCGAAGTCACCGACCACAGCCCCCACTTGCCGCACCCCCGGCTCGCCGAGACGGACGAGGAGTCGGGCCGCGGCCTCACCCTCGTCGAGGCCCTGTCCCACCGCTGGGGCACCCGGCCCGCCGAGGTGGGCAAGACCACCTGGTTCACCCTGCCCCTGCGGTAGGGCGTGTCCTGGGGCGTGTCCTTCGGGCCGGGACAACGAGGAAGCGCCCGGCGGTACTTGCGGCGGACAAGTACCCCCCGGCGCCCCCCGCCCGGGGGGGGTGTCCAGCGCGGTCGGCAGCCGGTAGCCGGTGAGCGACGGGTTCTGCAGCACGCCGCCCTCGGTGCGCAGCTCCTCCAGCAGCGCCAGGCCGACGCCCTGGGCCACGCCCGCCTCGATCCGGTCCTCGATCTGCCGCGGGTTGAGCGCCCGGCCGACGTCCTGCGCGACGGTCATCTCGACCACCCGGACGGCGCCCAGCTCGATGTCCACGTCCACGACCGCGCGCATCGCGCAGAAGGCGATGGAGACGAACGCGTCGCCCTGCCCGGCCTCGTCCAGCGGCTCGGTCGGGTGCGGGCGGCACTGCGCGGTGGCCCACAGCTCCTTGCCCTCCAGCGCCTCGGCGACCGGCATGCCGAGCACCCCGTCGTACGAGGTGATCTTGCCGTCGGCGATCTGGAGCAGCTCCACCGACATCCCGAAGTTGGCGGCGATCGGCTGGAGCAGCTGGTGGCGGACCATCAGCGCGGCCCGCTCGACCGCGCCGCCGGACACCCAGGTGTGCCGCCCGCGGGCGGAGGGCCCGGCGATCGACTGGTCGCTGTCGGCCGGCGCGATGTAGACCTCGCCGACCCCCAGCACGGTCTGCACGATCTGCCGGGCCAGCGTCGCGAAGCCCTGGCCGGAGTCGACGGCCGCGCAGATCACGGTCGCGTGGTCGCCGCTGACCCGCACGGTGGCGGTGGACACCTCGTCCTCGCCCTCGGCGCCGAGCATGTGCACCATGCCGACGGCGTAGCCGATCCCGCGCCGCACGGCGGCCGGGTCGCCGGCGCCGCCGGGCCCGCCCGGCAGCAGCCACTCGGCGTCCGGGTCGTCCACCGGCAGTGCCGGCAGCGGTTCGGCGGCGACGGCCTCCAGCAGCGCGGTCACCGGCGCCGGGCACGTGACGGCCTGTCCGGTGGGCATCGGGTCGCCGGTGGCCATCGCGTTGCGGCGGCGGATCTCCACCGAGTCCACGCCCACCCGGGCGGCCAGCTGGTCCAGCTGCGACTCGTAGGCGAAGCAGGACTGCAGCGCGCCCTCGCCGCGCATCCGCCCGGCCGGCGGGTTGTTGGTGCGCACCGCCCACGCGTCCACGAAGACGTTCGGGCAGACGTACGGGCCGACCGAGAACGCCGTCGCGGCGGCCAGCGCCTCGGCGGAGACGTCCGCGTAGGCGCCGCCGTCCAGCAGGATCTGCGCCTCGACCTTCACCAGCCGGCCCTCGGCGTCCGCGTGGTGGCGGTAGCGCAGGAGCGCGGGGTGGCGCGAGGTGTGGGTGTGGAAGGACTCCTCGCGGGTGAGCGTCATCTTCACCGGCCGGCCGGTGCGCAGCGCCAGCAGCGCGAGGGTGACCTGGAAGGAGAGGTCCTCGCGGTCCGAGGTCGCTCCGGGCACGCCGGTGACGACCAGTCGCACCCGGTCCGGCTCCAGGCCGAGGCACGCGGCGGTGCGGTCGCGGTCCCCGTGCGGGTCGGTGGAGGACAGGTGCAGTTCGACGCCGCCGTCCGGGCGCGGCACGGCGAGGCCGGCCTCGGCGCCGAGCGGGGCCGGGTCCTGCCGGCCGACCTGGTACAGGCCCTCGACGACGATCTCGCCGACCGCGTCCGGGTCCCCGCTGCGCAGCGGCAGGTGGCGGAACAGGTTGCCGTCCGGGTGCAGCGGCGGGGCGGTGAAGGCCTGCTCGGGGTCGGTGACGGCCTCCAGTGGCTCGTACTCGACGACGATCAGACCGACCGCCAGCCGCGCGGTGTCGGGGTGGTCGGCGGCCACCGCGGCCACCGGCTCGCCGTGGTGGCGCACCACGCCCGAGGCCAGCACCGGCCGGTCGGCGACGATCGGCCCGGCCGGGGCGCCGTCGGGCAGGCCGTCCGGGCCGGGCGGCAGGTCGGCGGCGGTGACGACGGCGTGCACGCCGGGCAGGGCGAGCGCGGCCGAGGTGTCGATGGCCTTGATCCGGGCGTGCGGGTGCGGCGAGCGCAGCAGCGCGCCCCACAGCAGCCCCTCGGCCCACAGGTCGGCGGCGTACGGGTAGATGCCGAGCGCCTTGGGCAGGGCGTCGCTGCGCAGCGGCGAGCTGCCGAGCCCGAACGGCTCCGGCGCGCCGGCCCCGTCGCCGTCCTGCTGGGTTGCTGCGCCGATGTCGGTAGGCGACGTCATGATGCGTGGTCGTCCTCGGGGAGCCGGATGCCGTGGGCGGGGGTGGCGCCGTACGGGACGCCGGCCGGGGCGCCGCCCTCGGCCGGGACGCCGTGCGGGGGCGTGGGGACGTACGGCGCGCCGTCGAAGCCGGGACCGGGCGTGCCGTCGAAGCCGGGACCGGGCACCGGGGTGCCGTGGGCGGGGGTGGGCTCGTAGACGGGGGCGTCGTAGCCGCCGTCGTAGCCGGGCTGCTGGGGGTAGCCCTCGGGGTAGCCGGCGCCGGGCAGGTAGGTGCCGTGCGCGGGGGTGGCCTGGTACGGCTGCTCGGGGTAGCCCTGCGGCTGGTAGTAGACCTGGTCGTCGGTCGGCTGCGGCGGGACGGCCGGGATCTCGTACGAACCGGTGTCGTACACCCCGGTGTCGTAGCCGCCCTGGCCGTCGTAGCCGTGCTGGCCGTCGTAGCCGCCCTGGCCGTCGGCGCCGTACGGCAGGCCCTGGCCGGGGACCGCGGCGGCCGGCTCCTCGGCGGGCGGCTGCGGGACGTGCTCGATCCAGGCGTCGGCGTCGGTGTAGACGGGGGGTTCGGCGGCGGGCTCCTCCGCGGGCGCCTCGGCGGCCGGCTGCCCTGCGGCCCCTTCGGCGGCGGGCGCGGCAGCGGCGGAGGCCTCCTCGGCGAGCGCGGCCTCCTCCGCCTCCTCGGCCTCCAGGGCGCGCGCGTCGGCGACGCTCTGGACGGCGGCCAGCACCCCGCGGTAGCCGGTGCAGCGGCAGAGGTTGCCGCACAGCGCCTGCCGGGCCTCGACCTCGGTGGGCCGGTGGTTGCGCTGGAGCAGGTCGTGCACGGCCATCGCCATACCGGGCGCGCAGTAGCCGCACTGGACCGCGCCGGACTCGGCGAGCGCCTGCTGCACGTCGCTCGCGCCGCCGCCCGCCGACAGGCCCTCGACGGTGTTGATCTCGCTGTCCGCGGCCAGCGCGGCCGGCACCAGGCAGCCGGCCACCAGCTGGCCGTCCACCTGCACCGAGCACGCGCCGCACTCGCCCTGCTCGCAGCCGTCCTTGGCACCGGCCAGGCCGAGCCGCTCGCGCAGCACGTAGAGCAGGCTCTCGCCGATCCAGGCGTCGGTGACGGGCCGTTCGAAACCGTTGACCCGCAGGGTGTAGGAGGCGCAGGGGCGCAGCTCGCGGCTGACCTGCGGGGAGAAGCCGAGCGGGTCGGCGTCGAGGGTGTCGATGGGGTCTGTGCTCACTTCAGCGCCCTTCCCAGTGCCCGTCGGGCCAGCACCGACACGGTACGCCGTAGCCGAACGGCGGCCGCGCTCGGCCCCTCGGTCACGGCCTCCCAGGCACCCTCGGCGCCGTAGCCGTCGGGGACGCAGGCTGCGGCGACGTACTCGCCGAAGGCGGCGGTCGCGGCGGGGTCGATCTCCCGGCTGCCGTCCCAGTCGATGCAGCCGGCCACCCAGGCCTCGGCCTCCAGCGGCCGCAGCGGCACCGGCGCGACGGCGCCGACGGCGCAGCGCACGGAGCGCCGGGCGGGGTCGAGGACGAGGGCGACGGAGGCGGTGGCGCGGGCCGGGCCGCTGCGGCCGGTCGCCTTGAGGAAGACCTGGGGCGCGTGCAGCAGCGGGACGCGCACCCAGGTGAGCAGTTCGCCGGGGCGCACCGGGTCGAGGCCGGTGAGGAGGTGACTGACCGGTACCTCCCGGGTGCCGCCGGCCCGGGCGAGGGTGACGGTGGCCTCCAGGGCGGCGAGCACCGGGAGGGTGTCGCCGGCCGGGGCGGCGGTGACGATGTTGCCGCCGAGGGTGCCGACGTTGCGGACCTGCGGGGGTCCGGCGGTGCGGGCGGCGTCGGCGAGGGCGGGGATCAGCGCGGCGAAGTCCGGACGGTCCATCCGGGCGTGGGTGAGACCGGCGCCGAGCACGGCGGTGCCGCCGTCCTCGTAGCGCCAGCCGCGCAGTTCGGTGATCCGGCCGAGGCCGACGAGGGCGGCGGGGCGCAGCCGTCCGGCGTTGACGGCCTCCATCAGGTCGGTGGCGCCGGCCACGGGCACCGCGGCCGGGGCGGCGGCCAGCGCGTCGACGGCCTCGTCGAGCGAGGCCGGCAGCATGATCGTCCGGTTCACCTGGGTCCCACCGTGCTCCACTTGCTCATCGATCGCCTGCCGCCCGCGGCCTTCGGCCGTGGTGTCCGCGTCAGCAGTCCGGCCTGGCCCGTAGGGTACGGGCGATCGGGCCGGGTTGGGCAACTCTGGCACACAATGCTCGATGATCACTTCGGGGCCGGTGAACGGGACTGCCCGTTTGGGGCGGATACCGGGCGTTATCTGCCCCGGCCCGGGCCGGACCGGAACAGATGTTCATCTGTTCTTGACGTCGGATGACCATCCGGAAGTTCCCCGCGTTCCGCCTCCCCCGCATTCCCGCGGCCCGGCATTCCCGCTGCCCGGCATTCCGGCCGCCCGGCCCGAACGCCTATCGGACGGGCGGCGGCCCCTCGATCGGACGGCCGACCACTCCGGGCCGGCGCTGCCACGGGTGCGGGCCGTCGGCCGGGCGGTACTCGACGCCGAGCGCGTCCAGGACCTCCAGGTGTGCCGCCAGCCGGCGCGCGAAGGCCGGGTAGTCGCGCTCGCCCGGCTCGGCGGGCAGGGCGGACCAGGCCACCTCGGCGAAGGCGGCGAGCCGCGGGAAGGCCCGGTAGTCGACGTCCCTGGCGGTGTCCGTGAACTCGCTCCACAGGTTGGCCTGGGTGCCGATCACGCGCCGGGCGGCGGCCTCGTCCAGCTCCCTGGGCACCGGCTCGAAGCGGTACACGTCCTCCAGCGTCCGGACGAACCCGACCGGGATCGGCTCGTCGGGGCCGTCCGCCTGCCGGTGGTCCAGGTAGACGTGCTGCTCGGGGCACATCACGACGTCGTGGCCGGCGCGCGCGGCCGCGATCCCGCCGCCGAAGCCGCGCCACGACGAGACGGCGGCGCCCGGCGCGAGGCCGCCCTCCAGGATCTCGTCCCAGCCGATCAGCCGCCGCCCGCGCTCGGCCAGCCAGCGGTCGAAGTGCCGGATGATCCAGCTCTGCAGCTCGTCCTCGTTGGCGAGGCCGAGCTCGCGGATGCGCGTCCGGGCGGCGGCGCTGTCCTTCCACTGCTCCTTCGGGCACTCGTCGCCGCCGAGGTGGACGAATTCGGACGGGAAGAGCTCCAGCACCTCCTCCAGCACGCCCTCGAAGAAGCGCAGCGTCGCCTCGGAGGCGTTGAGCACGTTGTGGCTCACGCCCCAGTCCGTCCACACGCCGAGCGCCGAGGTGTCCACGACGTCGGTGTTGCCGAGCTCGGGGTAGGCGGCCACGGCGGCCTGGGTGTGGCCCGGCAGGTCGATCTCCGGCACGACGGTGACCCCGCGCTCGGCCGCGTACGCGACGATCTCGCGCAGGTCGTCCTGGGTGTAGAAGCCGCCGTGCGGCCGGTCGTCGCGGCGCCCGGCGCTGCGGTAGCCGACCATCGAGCGCTCCCGCCACGCACCGCGCGCGGTCAGCTCCGGGTACCGCTTGATCTCCACCCGCCAGCCCTGGTCGTCGGTCAGGTGCAGGTGCAGGACGTTGAGCTTGTGGACGGCCAGCAGGTCGACGAAGCGCAGCACGTCCGCCTTGGGCAGGAAGTGCCGGGCGACGTCCAGCAGCGCGCCGCGCCAGCCGAAGCGCGGGGCGTCCTCGATGTCCGCGCCGGGCAGCACCCAGCCGGTGCGGCGCAGCGGGGCCCGGCGGAAGGCGTCCGGGCCGAGCAGCCGGCGGAGCGTCTGCGCGCCCCACAGCGCGCCGGCCGGACCGCCCGCGGTGATCACCGCGTGGCCCGGGCGGACCGAGATCCGGTACGCCTCAGCGGCCAGGGCGGCGTCGTGGACCAGCTCGACGCCCGCCCCGGGAGCACCCGGGGCGAACGGCAGCCCGGTTGCGGCGGACAGCGCCGCGCGCAGCCAGTGCGCGGCACCGGCCAGCGCCGGCGGGGCGGTCAGCGTCGTGGCGTCGTCGAGGGGGAAGTCCTCGCCCGGGCGGCGGACGGCACTCGAAGGTGCGGGAATGAGGTCCATTCCGACATCCTGCCCGCGCCCGGAACGATTGGCATAGACCACTGCGCAAACGCCGCACGATGCAAAACGGCGCGGTGCGGCGGCCCCGCGGGACTACTTGTCGTCGTCCCCGCCCTGCGGCTTGCCGATGCCGTCGTAGATCTCCTTGCACATCGGGCAGACCGGGTACTTCTTCGGGTCGCGGCCGGGCACCCACACCTTGCCGCAGAGCGCCACCACGGGGGACCCGGAGAGCGCGCTCTCCATGATCTTGTCCTTCTGGACGTAGTGCGCGAAGCGCTCGTGGTCGCCGTCCCCGTTGGACACCTGCGGGACGGGCTCGACCAGGGTGCCGGTGCCGAGGCCGCGCTCGGGCTCAAGAGTGCTCATAGGTGCCAAGTCTATGGGCGCCCCGGGAAACCGGGCCAGTGTCGCACCGACGGCCCCCGCCGTCAGTTCAGCGTCGGGTCGTCCGGGTAGGTCGCCAGCAGTGCCAGCGGGCCGCGCTGGCGGCGCAGCACCGAGCGCCACAGCCGCTCCGGCTCGGGGCTGGAGATGTCCCCCGGCTCGCAGTCCACCAGGTACCACGCGCCGCTCTCGATCTCCGCCTCCAGCTGGCCGGGCGACCAGCCCGCGTACCCGGCGAAGATCCGCAGCGCGCCCAGTTCGCCGGCCAGCACCTCGGGCGGCGCCTCCAGGTCCACCAGCCCGATCGCGCCGTGCACCCGCCGCCAGCCGAGCGGCTCGCCGGTGCCCGACTCCCCCGGGGCCACCGCCAGCCCGAGCGCCGAGTCCAGCGCCACCGGCCCGCCCTGGAACACCACGGCCGGCTGTCCGACCAGCCGTCCCCAGCCGTCCAGCACGCTGCCCACCTCGACGGGCGTCGGCCGGTTGAGCACGACGCCGAGCGCCCCCTCGGCGTCGTGGTCGAGGAGGAGCACCACCGCCCGGGCGAAGTTCGGATCGGTGAGCACGGGCGTCGCGACGAGCAGACGGCCGGTGTGGGACCGGCCTCCGTGCGAATGGGCCGCCGTCATGCCACACATGATCCCGCAGAACGGGCGGGCGCGGACACCGCAACACACGAAACCCCGCCACGCCGGACGAACACCCGTACGGGCGCATCGGCGGGCGCCGGAACCCCGGAAGAGAGCACCATCACGGGAGAGGCTCACGGGAACCATCGGGACGCCCACTACCATCTACGGATGGTGGACGCCTTTACACGGTGCCGACTCGGTTTCGCCGGGGGCCCGAACGCGCCCGTACGAACGTTCCACCACCGGCTCGCAGGAGCCCTTCCCCATTTCTCTGGCACCCCGGATTGCGAGAACGATGACCGACGACGTCCTGCTGGTCCACGGCGGAAACCCGCTCGAAGGCGAGATCCGCGTCCGCGGTGCGAAGAACCTGGTCCCCAAGGCCATGGTCGCCGCCCTCCTCGGCCAGGGCCCCAGCAGACTGCGCAACGTCCCGGACATCCGCGACGTCAAGGTGGTCCGCGGCCTGCTCCAGCTGCACGGCGTGACCGTGCGCACCGGTGACGAGGACGGCGAGCTGATCCTCGACCCGTCGCACGTCGAGAGCGCGAACGTCGCCGACATCGACGCGCACGCCGGCTCCTCACGGATCCCGATCCTGTTCTGCGGCCCGCTGCTGCACCGCCTCGGCCACGCCTTCATCCCCGGCCTCGGCGGCTGCGACATCGGCGGCCGCCCGGTCGACTTCCACTTCGAGGTGCTGCGCCAGTTCGGCGCCACCATCGAGAAGCACCCGCAGGGCACCTACCTGGTCGCCGCGCAGCGGCTGCGCGGCACCAAGATCGAGCTGCCCTACCCGTCGGTCGGCGCGACCGAGCAGGTGCTGCTCACGGCCGTCCTCGCCGAGGGCGTCACCGAGCTGCGCAACGCGGCCATCGAGCCGGAGATCGTCGACCTGATCTGCGTGCTGCAGAAGATGGGCGCGATCATCACCCTGGGCACCGACCGCACCATCCTGATCACCGGTGTGGACGAGCTGGGCGGCTACACCCACCGCGCCCTGCCGGACCGCCTGGAGGCCGCCTCCTGGGCCTGCGCGGCGCTCGCCACGAAGGGCGACATCTACGTCCGCGGCGCCCGCCAGCTGGAGATGATGACCTTCCTCAACACCTTCCGGAAGGTCGGCGGCGCCTTCGAGGTGGACGACGAGGGCATCCGCTTCTGGCACCCGGGCGGCGAGCTCAAGGCGATCGCCCTGGAGACGGACGTGCACCCGGGCTTCCAGACCGACTGGCAGCAGCCCCTGGTGGTCGCGCTGACCCAGGCCACCGGCCTGTCCATCGTCCACGAGACGGTGTACGAGTCGCGCCTGGGCTTCACCGGCGCGCTCAACCAGATGGGCGCCCACATCCAGCTCTACCGCGAGTGCCTCGGCGCCACCCCGTGCCGCTTCGGCGCCCGCAACTTCCTGCACTCCGCGGTCGTCTCCGGCCCGTCCAAGCTCATGGGTGCGGAGCTGGTCATCCCGGACCTGCGCGGCGGCTTCTCGTACCTGATCGCGGCGCTCGCGGCCGAGGGCACCTCGACCGTCCACGGCATCGACCTGATCAACCGCGGCTACGAGAACTTCATGGACAAGCTGCGCGACCTCGGCGCCCACGTCGAGCTGCCCAGCGAGCAGCTGGTCGACGCCTGACCGGCGGCGTCCGCCGACGGCGAGAGGCCGGGCTCCCCGCGGGGGGGCCCCCCCGCCGGGGGGGGATCGGGGGGGGCTCGCGCGGGCGCGGTGGGGGGGGGTCCGCATTTGGTACGGGGGGATCGAGGCGGGGTTGTGGGCGCCGCGC
>NZ_JBHWGV010000002.1:130790-136055 GCF_042732955.1 Kitasatospora sp. NPDC059747
ACACGGGGCGCCCCCCGGGCCCCCCCGTCGCGCGCCCCCGCGGCCCGCGGGGCGCCGCCTCCCCGGGGGCGGCCGCCGCCGGCGCGCGGCCGGGCCCCCCGCGCCCCCCCCCGCCTCTCGGGCGTTCAAGGGGTGGCTCAGGCAGCGCCCTTGGCGGCTTCCTTCAGCTTGGAGCCGGCGCTCACCTTGGCGCTGTAGCCCGCGGCGATCTGGATCGGCTCGCCGGTCTGCGGGTTGCGCGCGGTGCGGGCAGCGCGGTGGGTGCGCTCGAAGGTCAGGAAACCGGGGATGGTGACCTTCTCGTCGCCCTTGGCGACGACCTCGCCGACGATCTCGGCGAAGGCGGCCAGAACGGCGTCGGCGTCCTTGCGGGTCACCTCGGCGCGCTCGGACAGCGCGGCCACCAGCTCACTGCGGTTCATGTGTACTCCTGTGGTCTGTTCGCTTGCGGTGTGCGGGGGCCCATCGGTGCTCCCACCGGGGGGCACCCGGATGGGCCGCAGGTCCGCACACAGTGCTCGTGCAGGCAATGCGTGGTCGCAGGCCGGGTCCGCACCCGATGCCGCGCGCCGGAGCCTTCGAAGGCCCGCCCGCCTGCCTGGATACGAATCCTGCCCCGACCGGCCCCGAGAAAGCCAATCGGGCCCCGGCCGAGCCACCCGAACATCGCCCTCCCGTCGGAGGTGTGACGCTCCGTCGGCTCCGGCGGACCGGGAGCGGGCGGCGGTCGGGACGACACGCCGGAAGACCAGGGGGACGTTCCGTACTTGTCGGACACGCCTGCCCCGTGCAGGGCTACCGTACGCCCTAGGCACGACAAGCCCAAACACGCCCCTCGCCCTTGTGTCGCAAGGGTTCGGGGCGGACTTGGGCGAGTACGGGCGCTATTCGGTCATTTGACCGATCCGCGGCACCGCCGCGGGCTCCCCCGTCAGAGCTTGACGGTGGGGAAGGAAGCCGTGTCGAGGGTGCCGACGATGCCCGGGGTGGGACGGGCCGGAACGGGCTCGCCCTGAGCCCCCGCCAGGGCCGCCTCGCGCACCGCGGAGGCCACCGTCTTGGCGACGTCCTTGTGGAAGACGCTCGGGATGATGTAGTTCGCGTTCAGCTCGTCGTCGCCGACGGTGGTGGCCAGCGCCCGGGCGGCGGCGATCATCATCTCGGTGTTCACGGTGCGGCTCTGGGCGTCCAGCAGGCCGCGGAAGACGCCCGGGAAGACCAGCACGTTGTTGATCTGGTTCGGGAAGTCGCTGCGGCCGGTGGCCACCACGGCGGCGGTCTGACGGGCGATCGCCGGGTCGACCTCCGGGTCCGGGTTGGCCAGCGCGAAGACGATCGCGTTCTCGGCCATGGTGGCCAGGTCGTCGCCGTCCAGGACGTTCGGGGCCGACACGCCGATGAAGACGTCCGCGCCCGCCACGGCCTCCTTGAGGCTGCCGGTGCGGCCCGAGCGGTTGGTGTGCTCGGCGATCCAGCGCAGGCTGTCGTTGAGGTCGTCACGGCCCTGGTGGACCACGCCGCGCACGTCGGCGACGGTGGCGTGCTCGACGCCGGCGGCCAGCAGCAGCTTGAGGATCGCGGTGCCGGCGGCGCCGGCGCCCGACATCACCACGCGGATGTCGGCGATGTCCTTGCCGACCACCTTCAGCGCGTTGGTGAGGGCGGCGAGCACCACGATCGCCGTGCCGTGCTGGTCGTCGTGGAAGACCGGGATGTCCAGGGCCTCGCGCAGCCGGGCCTCGATCTCGAAGCAGCGCGGCGCGGAGATGTCCTCCAGGTTGATGCCGGCGAAGCCCGGGGCGATCGCCTTGACGATGGCCACGATCTCGTCGGTGTCCTGGGTGTCCAGGCAGATCGGCCAGGCGTCGATGCCGGCGAAGCGCTTGAACAGGGCCGCCTTGCCCTCCATGACCGGCAGCGCGGCCGCCGGGCCGATGTTGCCCAGGCCCAGCACCGCCGAGCCGTCGGTGACGACGGCGACGCTGTTGCGCTTGATGGTGAGGCGGCGGGCGTCCTCGGGGTTCTCGGCGATCGCCATGCACACGCGGGCCACGCCCGGGGTGTAGATCATGGAGAGGTCGTCACGGTTGCGGATCGGCAGCTTGGACGACATCTCGATCTTGCCACCGAGGTGCATCAGGAACGTGCGGTCCGACACCTTGCCGATCGACACGCCGTCGATCGCCCGCAGCTTCTCGACGATCTCCTCGCCGTGGGCCACCGAGGAGGCGGCCACCGTCACGTCGATCCGCAGCGCCTCCAGGCCGGAGGCGGTGACGTCGAGGCCGGTGACCGATCCGCCGGAGGACTCGACCGCCGTGGTGATCGCGCTGACCGCGTTGCTCTGGGCCGGGACTTCGAGCCGCACCGTGATCGAGTTGGAGACACTTGGCACCGTCGCCATCGACGCTTCCTTCTTCCATCCATCGGCAGGTTCAACATTTTGTTGAAGGCATCACCTGCGCATGCTAGACCTCGATCGTCGCACCTACCAGGGCGTAGCCAGAAATAACGTTCATTGAGTGTGCGGACCCCACAAGCGGGCCCCCGGACGGGCGGCGGGCCGACGGCGGGCGGGCGACAACAGGGCCCGCGACTTCTTGCCTCTCCGGGCCGATGCGTTACATTGGACGGGACACCGGCTCGATCCAAGCCCCCGGGCCCAACCTTCGTCCCTCAGAGGGACCACTTGCCGCGAGGCGAGCATGGCGGGTCGGTGTCGTAAACGTCTGAAGGCCCCTCACCATCCGGTGAGGGGCCTTCTTCGTGGCCGCGGACCCGCCGTCAGCCGCGCGTCAGCCGTGCAGCAGCGCGGGCACGCCGGCCGAGTCCGGCAGGTCGTCCGGACCGGACAGCACGGTCAGCCGCTGGGTCGCGCGGGTGAGCGCCACGTAGAGCACCCGCAGGCCCGCCTCGGACTCGCCGGCGATCCCGGTCGGGTCGGCCACCACCGTCGCGTCGTACTCCAGGCCCTTCGCCTCCAGGCTGCCCAGCGCCACCACGCGCTCGCCCAGGCCCTCGGCCCAGCCGGCCGCCTCGGCCCGGCGGTCCATCGGCACCACGATCGCGACGGTGCCGTCCACCTCGGACAGCAGGCGCTCCAGCTCGGCCTTGGCCGCCGCGCCGAAGGCCTCCGGCGACGGGTCGGTGACGGCCGCGAAGCGCGGCTCCACCCCGACGTGGCGCACCGCGCGCGGCGACGGCGTGCCCGGCGCGGCGAGCGCCAGCACCTTGGCCGCCACCTCGGCGATCTCGGCCGGGTTGCGGTAGTTGACGGTCAGCGTGAACCGGCGGCGCTGCTTGCCCGCGAGCACCTCGTCCAGCGCGGCCTGCGCCTCCTGCGGGAACGGCCAGGAGGACTGGGCCGGGTCCCCGACGATCGTCCAGGTCGCCATCCGGGCCCGGCGGCCGATCAACCGCCACTGCATCGGGGTGAGGTCCTGCGCCTCGTCCACGATCACGTGCGCGTACTCCGTGCGCTCCACCGGCTGGCGGTCGCGCTGGCGGGCGCTGCGGTCGGCGAAGGTGGTGACCTCCTCCAGGCCGGTCAGCAGGTCCACCGCGTCCACCTCGCGGACCTTCCGCCGGGCCGGCTCGCCGAGCAGCACCTGGAGCTCGTCCACCAGCGCGACGTCGTGCGCCGACAGCGCGCCCTCGCCGGCCGCCGACAGGTGCCGCCAGGAGCCCGCCAGCAGCCTCGCCTCGTCCGGGGTGACGGCGCGGCGGGCGATCCGGTTGGTGTGGCGCGCGTGCTTGAGCGTGCCGAGCACCTTGCGCGGGGACAGCGCCGGCCACCAGGCGTCCAGGAAGTCCAGGAACGACGCCTCGTCCGAGACGTACTCGTCGAAGGACTCCTTCTCCTCCTGGCGCTGCTCGCGGGCGTAGTGGTCGGTGGGCCTCGGCAGGTGCCGGGTGGCCTCCTGCCACAGGGCGTCCAGCAGCAGCCGGCGGGCGCGCGGGCGCAGCAGGTTCAGCGGCGTGCCGCCCGAGCCCACCACGTTGCCGCGGACGGCCTTCAGCCGGCCGGCGTCGAGCTTCAGCACCTCGCCGCGGGCGACCACCTTGAGCTCCTGCGGCGCGCCCAGCTCCAGCGCCGCGCGGGCGGCCCGGCGCAGCAGCTGCACCATGCGGCCCGAGCCCTTGACCCGGGCGGCCTCGGGGCTGTCGTAGGTGCCCGCCTCGATGCCGTCCACCAGCGAGCCGACCGCGCGGATCGCGACCTGGCCCTCCTCGCCGAGCGAGGGCAGCACGCCCTCGGTGTAGGAGACCAGCAGCGGGGTCGGCGAGACGACCAGGATGCCCCCGGCGTAGCGGCGGCGGTCCTGGTAGAGCAGGTACGCGGCGCGGTGCAGGGCGACGGCGGTCTTGCCGGTGCCCGGGCCGCCGGTGACGAGCGTGGCACCGCCGGCGGCGGCGCGGATGACCTCGTCCTGCTCCTTCTGGATGGACGAGACGATGTCGCGCATCGAGTGGCTGCGGGCGCGGCCGAGCGAGGCCATCAGCGCGCCGTCGCCGACGACCGCCAGCTCCTCGCCGCCCAGGGTGGGGGTGAGGTCGGGGCGCAGCAGGTCGTCCTCGACGCCGATCACCTTGCGGCCCTTGGAGCGGATCACCCGGCGGCGGATCACCCGGCCCGGCTCGACCGGGGTGGCGCGGTAGAACGGCGCGGCGGCGGGCGCCCGCCAGTCGATCACCAGTGGGCCGTACTCGGCGTCCAGGACGCCGAGCCGGCCGATGTGCAGGGTCTCGGCCACCGCGGGGTCGGCCGGGTCGAGCGGCGTGTCGGAGGGGATGCCGTGCTCCTCCGGGGCGTCGGCCCGCTGGAGGTCGATCCGGCCGAACAGGAAGTCCTCGAACTCGTTGTTGAGCCGCTGGAGGTGCGCACCGGCCCGGTAGACCTGGGCGTCGCGCTCGGCGAGCGCGCCGGGCGTGCCGACCTGGACCCGCTTGGCGGCGTCCTCCAGGATGTACTCGGCCTCGGCGAGCTTCTCCTCGAGCCGGTGGTAGACGGTGTCGAGGTGCTGCTGCTCACCGGCGATCTCGCGCTCGCGCACGGTCTCGTGGTCGGTGGCGGGGGTGGTGTCCGTGTTGCTCTGCATGGCCTCGGTGGTTGCGACGGAATCCGGCTCCGGAAAACGAGCGGACGGATGATCCTACGCCTCGGTCGGGGGAAACGTGTAGGGGGGCGCCCCCCCCGCGGGGGGGGGCGGGGGAGCGTGTTATAATTGTGTGGGTGTGTTGTGGGGCGGAAACACCCGGGCGAGG
>NZ_JBHWGV010000002.1:136065-178242 GCF_042732955.1 Kitasatospora sp. NPDC059747
TGGTGTGTCTGTGTTCCCCCTTCCCCCCATCGGGTGGTGTTTCTCTCTCTCTCGTTGTGGGTGTGCTATCGTCCCCGGCCCCCCCTTTTTGGGGGGGCCCCCCCCCTTCACTTGTGAACATGGGGTGGTGGAGATGCCGGGAATCGAACCCGGGTCCAGTGGAGTTAATTCAGGGCTTCTCCGAGCGCAGTCCGCTGTGCTTTTCTCGGCCCTGGCGGTCACACGGACGAGCCGCCAACAGGCCCAGCTGCTGTTTGATTTCCCATCCACCCTCGCAGCCCGGGCGGACGGTTGAGTTCCCTAGATTATGCCAGGGTCCGGGTCGGGAACTCCCCGGTCTGACACCCAAGCGCTATCGGTGCTTATTAGGCAGCGAGAGCGAACTGCTGGGAATCGCGCTTAGAGTTGGCGATTATTTTTTTGCGACACGTGGTTAACGAGATCATTGCCGCGTTCCTCGGCTCGCTTCCCCTGTTTCAACATCCCCTGTCGAAACCGATCATCCCCATGTTTTTTTGAGAAACAGCTCGGACTGTGACCGTCCGTGTTGCTGGCGCCATAGTACGCGAGGCGACGGGCGAGGGTCCAGCGGATTAACCCTGGCGCCGTCGGGCGGCCGCCACGGCGCGTGCCGTCTCGCGGGTGTCCTGCTTCTCGCGCAGCGTCTGACGCTTGTCGTACAGCTTCTTGCCGACCGCGAGCGCCAGTTCGAGCTTCACCCGGCCGTCCTTGAAGTACAGCGAGAGCGGGATGAGGGTGTGGCCCGCGTCGCGCACCTTGGTCTCGATCTTGTGGATCTCCATCCTGTGCAGCAGCAGCTTGCGCTTGCGGCGCGCGGCGTGGTTGGTCCACGTCCCCTGGGTGTACTCGGGGATGAAGACGTTGTCGATCCAGGCCTCGTGGTTCTGGATGTAGGCGTAGCCGTCGACCAGGTTGGCCCTCCCCTCGCGCAGTGACTTCACCTCGGTCCCGGTGAGCACGAGGCCGCACTCGTAGGTGTCGAGGATCGAGTACTCGTGTCGCGCCTTCTTGTTCTGCGCGATCAGCTTGTGTCCGGTTTCCTTTGCCATAGCGCCGTCATTCTCGCACTTCGGGCCCGGCGGGGCAGCCCCTTTAGGCCCGGGTGCCGAGCCCGGCCAGGACGCGCAGGGCCAGGGCGTCGGCGTCCTCGGAGCCGGACGCGGGGACGTCGGGGGTGAGGCCGGTGCCGTCGAGGGAGCGGCCGGCCGGGGTGTGGTAGCGGCCGACGGTCATCTCCAGCACGGCGCCGTCGGCGAGCCGGCTCGGCTGCTGGACAGTGCCCTTGCCGAAGGTCCGCGAGCCCACCACGACCGCGCGGCTGCGGTCCTGGAGCGCGCCGGCGAGCAGTTCGGCGGCGCTCATCGTGCCGCCGTCCACGAGCACCACGAGCGGGGTGCGCTGGTCACCGCCGGCCGGGGCGGTCAACTCCCTGGTGTCGCCGCGCTCCTGGTACGAGCCGACCGCGCCGCCGTCCAGGAAGGCCCCGGCGGTGGCGACGGCCTCGTCGACCAACCCGCCGGAGTTTCCGCGCAGATCGAGCACCACGCCGGCGTGCGGGGCGCGCAGCGCGGCGCGCACCTGGTCGGCCACGCCGGTGGTGAAGGCCCGCACGACGATCCGCAGCACGCCCTTGTCCAGGTGCTCCGCGGTGACCTGCTGGCTGTCCAGGAGGGCCCGGCGCAAGCGCAGTTCGCGCACCTCGCCGTCGCCGCGCCGGACGTCGACGGTGACCTCGGAGCCGGCCCTGCGCTCGCCGTCGCGGCCGCGCAGCCGGGCGACGACCTCGGTGACCGGCAGCCGGTCGGCCTGGTCGGCGTCGATCCTCAGCAGCCGGTCCCCGGGGGCGATCCCGGCCGCGGCGGCCGGACCGCCCGGGGCGACCTGGGACACCTCGGTGACGCCGTCCTCGCCGCGGCCCACCGACAGCCCCACCCCTAGGTAGCGGCCGTCCAGGCCCTGGCTGAACTCCGCGTACTCCTGCGCGCTGTAGTACGCCCCCCAGCGGTCGCCGCTGGCGCCGAGCAGGTGCTCGGCCTGCTGCTCCGAGAGCGCGGTGCCGGCCGGGTCCGCGGTGACACCGGGGACGACGGACGCGGGCCGGACAACGTCCGCGGACGGGCGGCGCGGCGCTTCGCTCGGGTCCCCCCAGGCGCCGGTGGCGGCCCCGGCCAGCAGCACGGCGCCGAACACCAGGCTGAGGGTGGCCACCTGACGTGCCCTGCGCGGAGTTTCCAGCATGGCATCGGAGTGTAGACACCGCGCGCGGCGCCGCGGGCCGGAACGGCCGAGCGCGGAACGACGGCGGCCCCGGACGGCGCAGTGCCGTCCGGGGCCGCCCGGGGCCCGGAGGATCAGACCTTGAGGTACTTGCGCAGCGTGAAGAACGCCGCGACGCCGGCCATCGCCATGCCGACCACGACCAGCAGCGGGATCACCGCCAGCACCGAGCTCAGCCCGATGAAGTGGATGAACTGCACCCGGTCGGCCAGCCAGTTCTGGACGAAGAAGTGCCCGCCGAGCAGCAGTCCGGAGGCCATCACGGCCCCGAGCAGCGCGGAGAACGCGGCCTCGGCGATGAACGGCATCTGGACGTAGAAGTTGGAGGCGCCGACCAGGCGCATGATGCCGGTCTCACGCCGCCTGCTGTACGCCGACACCCGGACGGTGTTGACGATCAGCAGCAGCGCGACGAACAGCATCAGCACCATGATGACGAAGGCCGCCGTCTGCAGACCGTTCAGCAGGCCGAAGAGGTTCTCCAGGATCTTCCGCTGGTCCTCCACCGACTTGACGCCGGGCTTCCCGGCGAAGGCGCTCTGGATGACGTCGTACTTCGTCGGGTCGTTGAGCTTCACCCGCCAGGACTGCGGCATGGCGTCCGGACCGAGGACGGAGATGAGCGGGTTGTCCGGGTTCATCTCCTTCCAGTGCTTGTACGCCTCCGCGGAGCTCTCGAAGGTCGACGACTGGACCACCGAGTCCATCTTGTCCAGCTGGGCCTTGACGTCCTGCACCTGCTGGTCGGTGGCCGCGCCCTGCCCGCACTGCGGGGAGTTCCGGGCGTCGGACTTGGTGCAGAAGTAGATGCTCACCTCGACCTTGTCGTACCAGTACCCCTTCATGGAGTTCACCTGGTCGCGGACCAGGAGCGAGGAACCGGCGAGGGCGAGGGAGAGCGCGACGCTGACGACGACCGCGATGGTCATGGTCAGGTTGCGGCGGAGACCCACACCGATCTCCGACAGGACGAACTGGGCGCGCATGCGTGTAACAACTCCAGGGTCGGTACTGCTGGGTCGGACGGCTCGGGCCGGCGGCCCTACGGTTCAGCGGGGGTGGGTCAGTGCTGGTATCCGTAGACGCCGCGGGCCTGGTCGCGGACCAGCAGGCCCTTGTCGAGCTCGATGACGCGCTTGCGCATCTGGTCGACGATGGCCTGGTCGTGGGTCGCCATCAGCACCGTGGTGCCGGTGCGGTTGATGCGGTCGAGCAGCTTCATGATGCCGACCGAGTTCTGCGGGTCGAGGTTGCCGGTGGGCTCGTCCGCGATCAGCAGCATCGGCCGGTTCACGAACGCGCGGGCGATCGCGACGCGCTGCTGCTCACCGCCGGAGAGCTCGCCGGGCATGCGGTCCTCCTTGCCGCCGAGGCCGACCAGCTCCAGCACCTCGGGCACCACCTTGTTGATGGCGCTCTTGGGCTTGCCGATCACTTCGAGGGCGAAGGCGACGTTCTGCGCGACGGTCTTGTTGGGCAGCAGGCGGAAGTCCTGGAAGACGGTGCCCAGCTGGCGGCGCATGTGCGGCACCTTCCAGTTGGACAGCTTGCCCAGGTCCTTGCCGAGGACGTGCACCTCACCCGTGGAGGGGCGCTCCTCGCGCAGGCACAGGCGCAGGAAGGTGGACTTCCCCGAGCCGGACGAGCCGACCAGGAAGACGAACTCACCCTTCTCGATCTCCAGCGAGACGTTGTCCAGGGCGGGACGGTTCTGCTTGGGATAGGTCTTGGAGACGTTGTCGAATCTGATCACGGCTGCATCACGGAGGCCATCCTAGGCGGCGCCAGTCCTCGGTCGGTCCACCCCTGTGGGCCCGGTCCGGGGGCGGGCGAAGGGAACGGAAAGGGCCGCTCCCGGCTTGGGACCATACGCGAATCCACCGTCGGCCCGCAGGGCCCGGAGCGGACGGTTACCGGAGACTGGGGGACAATGTCCCCTTATGCCCCGAAAATTGCGAGGCATCTCACAGCCCGGGAGCCGGAACGGTCGGAACCTGGCAGAGTGGAGTGAGCGACCGTGCCCGGCCGCTCCCCCGCACAGGGCACGCGAAGGAACCAAAGCCCCGTCCGGTGCGTTGGTTCTAGCAGCGAGGAGGAGATCGCATGACCTGCGACCATCTGGTGTGCGCCAACTGCAACGGACGCGTGAGCGAGGGCCGTTGCCCGGTCTGCCGCGCCAACCGGGCCCGGCTGCAGGAGCAGCAGGGTCCGTTCGCCGCGCTCTCCCCCGCGGTGCTGCTGGCCCTGCTGGCCGGACTGCTCGCGGTGGCGCTGATCGCCCGGCAGGCGCTGGCCTGAGGCACGACGGGACGTACCGAACGCGAAGGGCCCCCGACCGATCCCGGTCGGGGGCCCTCCTGCGTCGTCGCCCGATTACTCGGCGCTGGTCTCGCGCTGCTTGCGCCGGCGGATCCCGGCCTCGATGCTGTGCTTGATTCTCATCGAGGCCGAGCTCCTCACGCCTCGTTCGCGGTCTCGCGCTGCTTGCGCCAGCGGATCCCGGCCTCGATGCTGTGCTTGATTCTCATCGAGGCCGAGCTCCTCACGCCTCGTTCGCGGTCTCCCGCTGCTTGCGCCAGCGGATCCCGGCCTCGATGAAGCCGTCGATGTCGCCGTCCAGGACGGCCTGCGGGTTGCCGGCCTCGAACGCCGTCCGGACGTCCTTGACCATCTGGTACGGGTGCAGGACGTAGGAGCGCATCTGGTTGCCCCAGGAGCTGCCGCTGTCCTTGAGGGCGTCCATCGCCGCGCGCTCCTCCTGGCGGCGCCGCTCCAGCAGCTTCGCCTGGAGGACGTTCATCGCGGAGGCCTTGTTCTGGATCTGCGAGCGCTCGTTCTGGCAGGAGACCACGACACCGGTCGGGATGTGCGTGATGCGCACCGCCGAGTCGGTGGTGTTGACGCCCTGGCCGCCGGGGCCGGAGGCGCGGTAGACGTCGATGCGCAGCTCGGACTCGTCGATGTCGACGTGGTCGGACTGCTCGACGACCGGGAGCACCTCGACGCCGGCGAAGGAGGTCTGGCGACGGCCCTGGTTGTCGAACGGCGAGATGCGGACCAGGCGGTGCGTGCCCTGCTCGACCGAGAGCGTGCCATAGGCGTACGGCGCCTTCACGGTGAAGGTCGCGGACTTGATCCCGGCCTCTTCGGCGTACGAGGTGTCGTACACCTCGGTCGGGTACCCGTGCCGCTCGGCCCAGCGCAGGTACATGCGCATGAGCTGCTCGGCGAAGTCGGCGGCGTCGACGCCACCGGCCTCGGCCCGGATGTTGATCAGCGCCTCACGGGCGTCGTACTCGCCGGACAGGAGGGTGCGGACCTCCAGCTCCTCGACAGCCTTCTGGAGCGACTTGAGCTCGGTCTCGGCCTCGGTGCGGGTGTCCGCGTCGTCCTCGGCCTCGGCCAGCTCGAACAGCACGCCCAGGTCGTCGATGCGGCTGCGCAGGCCCTCGACCCGGCGCAGCTCGCCCTGGAGGAAGGAGAGCCGGCTGGTCACCTTCTGCGCGTTCGCGACGTCGTCCCACAGGGTGGGGGCGGCTGCCTCCTCCTCCAGGACCGCGATGTCGGCCCGGATCTTGTCCAGGTCGAGGACGGCCTCGATCGACCCCATGGTCGATTCGAGGTTCTTGAGCTCTTCGGAAGGATCGACGGCTGCCACGCCCCCAGCGTAATGGTTCCGGGGGTGGTCATGACGACACCGGGGTCCCCCGGCCGCCCTGGAGCGGTTCTAGGGGGCCCGCGGGGCGGTGCTGTGGACGGCCGGACGGGCCGGGTGGCCGCGGTCCGGGGCGGTGGCCGCGAAGGCCGTCCAGGCCGCGGCGGCGCCCGCCAGCAGCAGGACGGTGGCCAGCACGACGGCGAGCAACCGGCGGCGGCGCAGCAGGGCCTGGCGGTCGCGGCGGTGGCCCGCGCCGGGGGCGGTGCGCTGGGCGCGGGACTCGGCGGCGTAGGCGGCCAGCTCGTCCGCGGACGGACGGCGCAGGCTGGTGTGGGTGTCCCGGGTGGAGTCCGGGGCGACGCCGGGCACCAGCGGGACGGCCGGGCCGCGGCGGCGCTTGTGGGCGCCGGGGGCGGCGTCCACCTCGGCGTAGACGGCCTCGCCGGGGGTGATCGCCTCCTCCGCCGGGGCGCGGCCCTGCGAGGGGACGGCGAGCACCGGCAGGCCCGCCAGCGCGGGCAGCTGCTCGCGCAGCCTGGCGGCCAGCTCGGCGGCGCGCAACCGGGAGGCGGGGGCCTTGGCCAGGCACTCGGAGATGATCCGCCACAGCCCGTCCGGCAGGCCGGGGATCGGCGGCACCTGCTCGGTGACGTGGCGGCGCAGCACGGCGCCGGTGTGGCCGCCGCCGAAGGGGGTGAAGCCGGCCAGCAGCTCGTAGAGCACGGTGGCGAGGGCGTAGATGTCGACGGCGGCGCGCGGCTCCAGGCCCTCGATGATCTCGGGGGCGAGGTAGTCGGGGGTGCCGATGATCCGGGTGGCCCGCGTGCGGCGCGGGGCGTCCACCAGGCGGGCCACGCCGAAGTCGGTGAGCTTGGCGCGCGGGGCTCCGCCGGGGCCGGGGGCGGCGGCGAGGTCGAGCAGGACGTTCTCGGGTTTGACGTCGCGGTGGACGATGCCGGCCGCGTGCGCGGCGGCCAGGCCGTCGGCGACGTCGGCGATGACCGAGGCGGCGGTCTGCGGGGGCAGGGCACCGTCGCGTTCGAGCCGGGAGCGCAGGTCGGTGCCCTGGACGAGCTCCATGACGAGGGCGAGGTCGCTGCCGTCCACGACCATGTCGCGCACGCCGACCACCCGGGGGTGGTCGAGGCTGGTCAGCGCGGCGCGCTCCTGCACGAAGCGGCCGACCAGCACCTGGTCGGCGGCCAGGTCCTCGCGCAGCAGCTTGACCGCCACCGGGCCGTCCGGCCCCTCGCCGAGCCAGACCGTCCCGGCCGAACCCCGGCCGATCACCTGGTGGACGGTGTACCGGCTGCCGATCTTGCGTGCCAATGCTGCTCCGTGGGCGGCGCGGGAGCGCGCCGGAAGGTCCGGTGCGCTCGGTGGGGCGGGACAACACCGACCAACCTACGCGCCCCGACCCCCCTCGCGGGCCGCCTGAGGGCCCCGGGGCGGCACTCGCGGGCGAGAAATCTTCCAAATTGTCGACACAGCGTCAATCCCGCCGTCCGGGCGGCCGCCGGGGGGCGGCCGGACCCGGCGGGGCGTCAGTTCCTCGCGCTGTCGAAGACGTTGGTCACCCAGTCGTAGGCCGTGTGGTACCAGCCCTGGACGTTGTCCCAGTAGTGCGGCAGCGGCGTGAAGTTCCACAGCGCCACGGCGGCGACCGCCAGCACCAGCAGCACCATCAGGCAGCCCTTGAGGCAGCCGAGCCCCGGGATGTACATCCGGTTGCGGCTGCGCGGGCGCCGCTCGCGCGGCGGGGCCGGCTCGCGGCGCGACGGCGCCGGCGGCGCCTCCCGGCGGGCCGGCGGCTCCTCGCGGCGTTGCGGGGGCTCCCGGTGCTGCGGCGCGGGCGGCTCGGCCCGGCGCACCGGGGCGGGCGGGGGCGGCGGCGGGTAGCCGGCCTGCGACCGGCCGTAGCCCTCCGGGGCCTGCCGGTAGCCGCCGGGCGGCTGCGGACGGCCGCCCTGGCCCGCCTGTCCCCCCTGGTTCGCCTGGTTCGCCCGGTAGGGCGGCGGGGCGACCGGCGGGCGCTGGGCGTACCCGGGCGGCGGCGGGCCCTGGCGGCGCTGGTCGGGCCGGGGGCCGCCGGGCTGCTGGGGCTGGTACGCCCCGGGGTGACCGCCCTGGCCCGGGTATCCGCCCTGACCCCCCTGGCCCGCCTGGTAGGGCTGCGGGGCGACCTGCGGCTCCTCGAAGTCCTCCGGGCCGAAGTAGCCGACCTGCGTCTGCTGGTTGCGGTCCCGCGCGGCGCGCAGCTGCGTCTGCCACGGGTGCGGCGCCTCCTCCTGCGGCGGGCCCGGCGGGGGCGGCGGCACCGCGGTGGGCGGCATCACCTGCGTGCGGTCCGCACTGCCGTACGGGGGCGCGGGCGGCGGCTGGGTGCCCATCACCCGGGTCGCCGCGGCCGGGTCGAACTGCGGGGCGCCGGGGCCGCCGGCGGGCAGCACCTGGGTGCGGTCCTCGCTCGCCGGCGCGAACGGCGCACCCGTGGCCGTGCCCGGCACCGAGGCGGGCTGCGGGTCCGGCTGCAGCAGCGCGCCGACCGCGATCGCCGCGTCCACGGCCGCCGGGGAGGCGTGCACGCCGACGCCCGCCGCCACCACGCGCAGCGCCCGCGCCAGCGAGGTCGCGGACGGCCGCTGCGCCGGGTCCTTGCGCAGGCAGCGCTCGATCACCGTCCACAGCGG
Organism: Kitasatospora sp. NPDC059747; assembly: GCF_042732955.1. Taxonomy (NCBI): domain Bacteria; kingdom Bacillati; phylum Actinomycetota; class Actinomycetes; order Kitasatosporales; family Streptomycetaceae; genus Kitasatospora; species Kitasatospora sp. NPDC059747. The sequence continues at coordinate 144,712 of NZ_JBHWGV010000002.1, forward strand.
CTCGGGCATCGTGCTGGGCCGCTGCGGCTCCTGGGCGAGGTGCGCCTGGAGGACCGCGAGCGCGCCGTCGCCCTGGAACGGCTGGCGGCCGGTGACCAGCTCGTACAGCATGATCCCGGCGCCGTAGACGTCCACGGCGGAGGTCTGGGCGCGGCCCTCGGCGGACTCCGGGGCGACGTAGGCGGGCGTGCCGACGAACTCGTGGGTGCGGGTGATGCCCGGGGAGTCGGCGAGGCGGGCGATGCCGAAGTCGGTCAGCATCGGGTGCATCTGCTCGGTGCCGTCCACCAGGACGGAGGCGAGCAGGACGTTCGCCGGCTTGAGGTCGCGGTGGACGATGCCGTCGGCGTGGCTGGCCGCGAGCGCGTCCGCGACCTGGGCCATCAGCAGGGCGCCGGCGATCGGGCTGAACGGGCCGTTGGAACGCAGGTAGCGGGCCAGGTCGGGGCCCTCGACGAGGTCCATCACGAGGGCCAGCAGCTCGCCCTCGACGACCAGGTCGCACACCCGGACGATGTTGGGGTGGGTGAGCCGCAGCAGCAGGGAGCGCTCGCGCAGGAAGCGCATCACGACGTCCGGGTCCGCGGCCAGTTCCTCGCGCAGCACCTTGATCGCCACGGCCTGCCCGGGCTCGCCGCCCGGCACGTCGGCGTCCGGGCGCACCCGCCCGCGCCAGACGGTGCCGGTGGCCCCCCGTCCGAGGGTCTCCTCAAGCACATACTTGCTGCCGACTGGCCGCACCTGTCGCACTCCTCGCCGTGCCGCCCGCGCGGGGCGCTCCTCCGCCGGTGCGGTGAGCCTGCCGGGCCCCTGTCTGCGGCCACTCTAACGGTGACCGTTCGGGTTTCGGAGGCGACCGGCAGGCCGTCCGACCGGTCTCGGGGACGGGTTGGGGGACATCCCCTAGGGAAGGGTCACGGGCACCGCCGGAGCACCGGTTGACCTGACCCTCCGCCACCTCCAACATGGCGATCATCGCAAGATCGTCAAATCCGGTACCGTGCGCGGACCGTCCGTGACGGATGGCAGGATGGACACTCGCCACCTTTGTGGCCCAGCGGCCGCCCGAGCCGCGAGGCAGCGGTACCAGGCTTCACATCAGCAGAAGGGACCCGCGGGCGAGATGCAGATCCGGCTGACCGTCCTCCGACCGCGCAGCGGCCCGACCGCCGCCGGCACCGCCATCCCCTACGTGGACGTACTGGTCACCGCGCCCGTGGGCACCGCGCTCGGCGCCCTCGCGGGCGCGCTCGCGGGCGCCGTGGGCGTGCGCGGGCCCCGGGCCGCCACCCACGTGCACCTCTACGCCGGGGCGCACCGGGTGGACGAACACACCCTGCTCGGCCATCCTCCGCTCCTCGACGGCGCCGTCCTCAGCCTCAACGAGCCGGACCCGACCGCCGACGACCCCGACGACGCGACGGCCGCCGCCGAACTGCGCGTGGTCGGCGGGCCGGACGCCGGCGGCGTGCACCGCCTGCACGGCCGGGAGATCCGGGTCGGCCGCTCCGGCGAGGCCGACGTCCCGCTCGACGACCCGGACGTCTCCCGGCTGCACCTGTCCCTGCACCTCGCCGAGGACGGCCGGGTCACCATCCGCGACCTCGGCTCCACCAACGGCACCACCCTGGACGGCCGGATCGTCCCGCCCGGCCCGCTGGAGGAGGCCGTCCCGCTCGACCCCGGAGCCCTGCTGCGGATCGGCGAGTCCACCCTCCAGCTCGCGGCCCCCGAACCCGGCGAGCCCGCCCGCGCCGCCGTCCCGGACGGCCACGGCCACCTCCAGCTCGCCGCCCCCGGCCCCGTCCGGCCCGCGCCGCCCGTCGCCGAACCGCCCGCCGCCCCCGAGCCCGCCGCGGGCCGCGGCCGCGGACTGCTCTCGCTGCGGCTCGGCCGCACCGCCGAACCGCCCGGGCAGGAGAGCGCCGAGCGCCACCACGCCGCCGTCCGGATCCGCCAGGCCGCCGCCCAGCGCGAACGCTGGCCCGACCTCGCCACCCTCCTGCTCAACGCCGTCGGCCCCGGCCCCCGGCTCTGGGAGCGCGGCCCCGGCCACCCCGACGCGCTCACCCTGCGCCTGGGCACCGCCGACCGCCCCGGCGGCCCCGGCACCACCCCCGGCACGACACTGCCCGCCGTCCCGGTCACCCTCGACCTGCAGACCGCCGGCAGCCTCGGCCTCAGCGGCCCGCGCGAGCGGCTGGACGCGCTCACCCGCGCCGTCGTCGCCCAGCTCGCCGCCCTGCACCCGCCGAGCGGCCTGAGCCTCGTCGTCGTCGACTCCGACCACGCCCGCACCCCGCAGGAGCGCGTCGACACCTGGGCCTGGGCCCTCTGGCTGCCCCACCTGCGCCCCGTCGAGGGCCAGGACTGCCGCCTGCTGCTCGGCCTGGACGACGAGCAGGCCACCGCCCGGCTCACCGAGCTCACCGCCCGGCTCAGCGGCCCGGTCGGCCTCGGCGGCCACCCCGCCACCGTCGTCGTGGTCGACGGCCGCCCGGCCACCGAGACCGCCCGGCAGGCGCTGGACCTGCTGCTGCGCCAGGGCCCGGCGGTCGGCATCTTCCCGATCTGCCTCGCCGAGCAGCCCGAACTGCTCCCCCGCGGCGTCGGCGCCACCGCCCTGATCACCGGCGAGGTCGGCACCCACCTCTCGCTCGACCGCCCGGTCGCCCGCGGCCGCGAGACCCTGCACGAGGTCTCGCTGGACGCCGTCTCCGACGCCTGGGCCGAGCGGCTGGCCCGGGTGCTCGCCCCGCTGCGCGAGGCCGCCCCGGCCGCCCGCGGCCCCCTGCCGGACGCCCTGCGGCTGCTCGACCTGCTGCAGCTCGACACCGTCACCCCCGCCAAGCTCTCCGCCCGCTGGGACGCCCACGCCGGCGGCATCGGCGCCGCCACCGCGCTGCTCGGCACCACCCGCGACGAGCTCTGCACGCTCGACCTCGCCGATCCCGAACTGGCCCTCCCCTCCCCCGACCCGGGCGGCCCGCACCTGCTGATCGGCGGCGCGCGCGGCTCCGGCAAGACGGAGCTGCTGCGCACGCTCGTCGCCTCGCTCGCCGTCTCCGAGCGGCCCGAGCGGCTGGCCGTCACCATCGTCGAGGGCCGGGCCACCGAGGACGGGCTGGACGGCTGCACCGAGCTCCCGCACGTCACCGGGCGGGTCAACGCCGCCTCCGACCCGCGCCAGGCGCTGCTCGCCGCGGAGGCGCTGGAGGACGAACTCGCGCTGCGGGAGCGGCTGTTCGACGGCCTCGACTTCGCCTCCTGGCATGCCGCCCGCATTCTTGACGGCCAGCACAGCCTGGACGGCCAGCACAGCCTGGACGGCCAGCACAGCCTCGACGGCCGACAGGGACCGGCCGGTCGGCAGGGCCTCGGCACAGGTGCGGACGCCCCGCAGGTACCGGTGCCCGCCGCCGTCGGAGCCGCCGCGACCCCCGCGCCCCGGGTCATCGGGCCGCGCGGCGCCGACGGCCCCCGGCCCGCCGCCCCGGGCTCCCCGGTCCCCGCCCGGCTGGTCGTCGTGGTCGACGACTACGACGCGCTGCTCTCCCCCACCTCCCCGGCCGGCCGCCCGCTGGCCCGCGCGCTCGCCGCCGTCGCCCGCCGCGGCGGCCCGCTCGGCGTCCACCTCGCGGTCACCACCGGCCGGCCCGAGGAGAGCGCCGGCACCGAGGTGGACGAGGCCGCCCTGCTCCGGATCGCCCTGCGCACCGAGGACCCGGCCGACTCCGACCTGCTGATCCACCTGGGCGACGCCGCCGCCCTCCCCGAGGACACCCCGGGCCGCGGCTACCTGCGGCTGCCGGACGGCGGCGTCTGCGCCTTCCAGGCCGCCCGGATCAGCGGACGCATCCCGCGCACCGCGACCCTGCGCCCGACGGTCGTCGCGATAGACCCGCTCCAGCTCGGCGCCCCGCCCGCCCGCCGCCCGGTCCGCGAACTCGGCAACGGCCCGACGGACCTGGCGCTCCTCGCCAGCGCCCTCCAGCGCGCGGCGACCCGCTGAGGGCCGGCGTCCCGCGGCACGTACGGAAAGGGGCAGGGCCCGCGTCCGAAGACGCGGGCCCTGCCCCTTTTGCCATCCTGACTTCCTAGCGCATCGAGCCGGTGCGCAGGAGGGTGCGGATGACGCGCATCGCGACCGACAGGCTGGACAGCTCGTAGTTGTCCGAACCCCTTATGTCGTCGAGCGTGCTCTTCGCGCGGTTCAGCAGCGTCCCGTTGAGCTCCGCCCAGGCGGTGTAGCGCTCCTCCGGGGTGGCGCCCTCCGGGCCGCAGACGAGGATGTCGGCGGTCAGCGCCGCGTGCGCCGCGAAGAGGTCCTCGCGGATCGCGGCCCGGGCCATCGACGACCAGCGGTCGGTGCGGGGCAGGTCGATGATGCGGTCCAGCAGGTGCGAGATCTGCAGGCGGTCGCCGAGGTCGTAGTAGAGCTCGGCGACGTCCGCGACGTCCTTGCCGGAGCGGTCCGCGACCTCGGTGATGTCCAGGGTCGGGAAGACCGAGGACAGGCCGGCGATCCGGGTGGCCAGCTCCTCCGGCACGCCCGCCGCGGCGAGCTCGCCGTGGATCGACTCGAACCACGCCAGGTCCTCGCCGCGCAGCGGCTTGGGCAGCGAGCCCCACACCTGGGCGATCCGGTCGCGGAAGAACGCGATCGTGGCGGCGATGTCCAGCGGCTGGCGGCGGTTGTTGAGCATCCACCGGGTGGCGCGCTCGACCAGGCGGCGCGAGTGCAGCCGCATCTTGGTCTGGACCCGGGCCGGGACCTTGTTGTCCAGGCCCTCGATCTCGCCCCAGATCTCCTCCAGGCCGAACACGGCCCGCGCGGCGGTGTGCGTCCGGGCGATCTCCTCGTAGGTCGCGCCGGTCTCCTCCTTCAGGCGGAAGGCGAAGGTGCAGCCACCGCGGTTGATCGTGTCGTTGACGATCAGCGTGGTGATGATCTCGCGGCGCAGCGCGTGGCCGTCGATCGCCTCGGCGAACCTGGTCCGCAGGGCGCTCGGGAAGTACTCGTGGAGCGCGGTGCGGAAGTACGGGTCGTCGGGCAGGTCGGTGGCGAGCAGCTCCTCGGCCAGCGTGATCTTGGTGTACGCGAGCAGGACGGACATCTCGGGCTGCGAGAGCCCGCGGCCGTTCTGCTGGCGCTCGCGGATCAGGCGCTCGGCGGGCAGGAACTCCAGCCCCCGGTCGAGCTGGCCGGCCGCCTCGAAGCGGTTGATCATCCGGGAGTGGACGTTGACCATGCTGTGCGCCTGGGCGACGGCGTTGGCCAGCACCACGTTCTGCGCGTAGTTGTTGCGCAGCACCAGGTGGCCGACCTCGTCGGTCATCTCGGCCAGCAGCGTGTTGCGCTGCTTGACCGTCATGTCGCCCTCGGCGACGACCCCGTTGAGCAGGATCTTGATGTTGACCTCGTGGTCCGAGGTGTCCACGCCGGCCGAGTTGTCGATGGCGTCGGTGTTGATCCAGCCGCCGGTGCTCTCCGGGCCGCCGGCCGCCGCGTACTCGATGCGGCCGAGCTGGGTGCAGCCGAGGTTGCCGCCCTCGCCGATGACCCGGGCCCGGACCTGCTCGCCGTTGACGCGGATGGCGTCGTTGGCCTTGTCGCCGACCTCGGCGTTGGTCTCGGTCGAGGCCTTGATGTAGGTGCCGATGCCGCCGTTCCAGAACAGGTCGACCGGCGCCTGCAGGATCGCCTTCATCAGCTCGGCCGGGGTGAGCCGGGCCTCCTGGATGCCGAGCGCGGCCCGGACCTGGGCACTGACCTGGATCGACTTGGCACTGCGCGGGAACACCCCGCCGCCGGCCGAGATCAGCGACTTGTCGTAGTCGTCCCACGAGCTGCGCGGCAGGTCGAACAGGCGGCGGCGCTCGGCGTACGAGAGGGCCGCGTCCGGGTTCGGGTCGAGGAAGATGTGGCGGTGGTCGAAGGCCGCGACCAGCCGGATGTGCTCGCTGAGCAGCATGCCGTTGCCGAAGACGTCGCCGGACATGTCGCCGATGCCGATGACGGTGAAGTCCTCGGCCTGGGTGTCGACGCCGAGCTCGCGGAAGTTGCGCTTGACCGACTCCCAGGCGCCGCGGGCGGTGATGCCCATGCCCTTGTGGTCGTAGCCCGCCGAGCCGCCGGAGGCGAACGCGTCGCCCAGCCAGAAGCCGTAGGACTCGGCGACGCCGTTGGCGATGTCGGAGAAGGTCGCGGTGCCCTTGTCGGCGGCGACGACCAGGTAGGTGTCGTCCTCGTCGTGGCGGACCACGTCGGCCGGGTGGACGACCTCGCCGCCGACCAGGTTGTCGGTGATGTCGAGCAGCGCCGAGATGAACGTCTTGTACGAGGAGACGCCCTCGGCCAGCCACGCGTCGCGGTCCACCGACGGGTCCGGCAGCTGCTTGGCGACGAAGCCGCCCTTGGCGCCGACCGGCACGATGACGGTGTTCTTCACCATCTGCGCCTTGACCAGGCCGAGGATCTCGGTGCGGAAGTCCTCGCGCCGGTCGGACCAGCGCAGACCGCCGCGGGCGACCTTGCCGAAGCGCAGGTGCACGCCCTCGACCTGCGGCGAGTAGACCCAGATCTCGAACGCCGGGCGCGGGGCCGGCAGGTCCGGGATGGCCTTCGGGTCGAACTTCATCGACACGTAGGAGTGCCACTCCCCGGAGCCGTCGTGCTGGAAGAAGTTGGTCCGCAGGGTGGCCTTGATGAGGTTCAGGAAGGAGCGCAGGATGCGGTCCTCGTCCAGCGAGACGACCTCGTCGAGCGCGCCGGCCAGCTCCTCCAGGATGCCCTCGGTCAGCTCCAGGGCGCCCGAGCGGTGGCTCGGGCTCAGCCGGGCCTCGAAGAGGTTGACCAGCAGGCGGGTGCTGTGGGTGTTGTTGCGGAGCGCGTCCTCCATGTAGTCCTGGGAGAACGTGGAGCCCGCCTGGCGCAGGTACTTGGCGTACGCGCGCAGCATCATCGCCTGGCGCCAGGTCAGCCCGGCGGTGAGGACCAGCTCGTTGAAGCCGTCGTTCTCGGCCCGGCCGGTCCAGGTGGCGGCGAAGGTCTCCTGGAAGCGCTCGCGCGCCTCGTCGGTGAGCTCGGTGGCCTCGCGCAGCTTCAGGCCGAAGTCGTACACCCACGCGGTGGTGCCGTCGGAGCGGCGCAGCGCGTACGGGTGTTCGTCCAGGACCTCGACGCCCAGGCGCTGGAGCACCGGCAGGACCTCGGTGAGCGAGATCGGGCCGCCGACCCGGTAGATCTTGAAGCGGCGCTCGTCGTCGCCGGCGCCGACCGGCTGGTACAGGTTGAGGCGGAAGTCGCCCGCGCCGTGCAGCGACTCGATCTGCTTGATGTCGGAGACGGCGGTGCGCGGCGGGAAGTCGGCGCGGTAGCCGTCGGGGAAGGCGTTGGCGTACTTGTGGCCGAGCTCGGCGGCCTTCTCCTCGCCCAGCTCGGTGTGCAGCTGGTCGTGGAAGCCGTCCATCCAGAACCGGGCGGCCTCGGCCAGGCGGTTCTCGATCCGCTCGATGTCGGTGTCGGTGAGCTGCGGCAGCTCGGTGCCGGGGGCCACCCGGACGACGAAGTGCAGGCGGGTCAGCACCGACTCGGTGGCGTACACCGTGTAGTCGATGGCGTCGCCGTTCAGCTCTTCCTTGAGGATGTCGGTGAGCAGCAGGCGGATCCGGGTGGTGTACCGGTCGCGCGGCAGGTAGATGAACGCCGAGTAGTAGCGGCCGTACTCGTCCTGGCGCAGGAAGAGGCGCAGCTTGCGGCGCTCCTGCAGGTAGAGCACGCTCGTGGCGATCGAGAGCAGTTCGGAGGCCGCCGTCTGGAACATCTCGTCCCGCGGGAAGGTCTCCATGATCTGCAGCAGGTCGCGGCCGTCGTGGCTCTCGCTGGAGAAGCCGGAGCCGTCCAGGACGGCCTGGACCTTGCGGCGCACGACCGGGATCCGGGTGACGGACTCGGTGTACGCGGCGGAGGAGAACAGGCCGAGGAAGCGGCGCTCGCCGATGGGCTCGCCGGCGGCGTTGAACTTCTTCACGCCGACGTAGTCCAGGTAGGCCGGGCGGTGCACGGTGGCACGGCTGTTGGCCTTGGTGAGGACGAGCAGCTTCTTCTCGTGGGCCTTGGCGCGCACCGGCGCGGAGAGGCGGCCGAAGGCCTCGCTCACGGAGTGGTGGCGGTCGTCGTGGCTGTGCGGGTCGGCGCGCAGGATGCCGAGGCCGGTGCCGGCGACGGCCTTGAGGACCTCTTCGCCCTCGTGCTCGACGAGGTCGTACTCGCGGTAGCCGAGGAAGGTGAAGTGGTCGTCGCCGAGCCAGCGCATCAGCTCCCAGGCCTCGCCGACCTCCTGCTCGGGCAGGCCGGCCGGGGGCTCCTCGGCCAGCTCGTCGGCCAGGCGCAGCGCGCTGTCGCGCATCTTGGTCCAGTCCTCGACGACCTCGCGGACGTCGCCGAGCACGCGGCGCAGGTTGGACTCGATCGAGCGCAGGTCCTCGCGGTCGGTCTCGCGGTCGATCTCGATGTGCATCCACGACTCGACGGTCGCGTCGGCGGGCCACTCGGCGCCGGCGGCCTGGCTGCGCGCGCACGCGTCGACGTCGAGGATCTCCAGGAGCTTGCCGGTGATGTCACGGCGGACGACCAGCTGCGGGTGGATCACGATGTGGATGCCGCGGTCCTGGCGGGACAGCTCGTTGGTGACGGAGTCGACCAGGAAGGACATGTCGTCGGTGACGACCTCGACGACCGTGTGGCCGCAGGACCAGCCGTTCTCCTCGACCGAGGGGGTGTGCACCCGCACCTCGGCGGTGCCCTGGGGGCGCTTGAGGCCCAGGCGGTAGTGCGAGGCGGCCGCGCCGTAGACGTCGACCGGGTCGAGGTCGACCAGGTCCTCGGGCGCGGTGTGGAGGTAGTAGTGGTGCAGGTACGCGGTAAGAGCGCCGTTGCTCAGACCCTCCCCCGGCGCCGCTCCCCCCACCTGGCTGTTCTCAGCGGCTGCGGCGGCCTTCTTGAGCAGGTCGGCCTTGGCTGCGTCCAGCTTGGTCTGCATGACTTCTTGGCTCCTGTCGCGCGCCGTTGCGTGACTCGGTCGTGTGTGGATGAACACCGACGGGTCTACCGCAATCCTGCCGCACCATCCGACTGAAAAGGGTTCATGGCGCGCATGAAACGCCTTCGCAGTGGGTAGGACGATTCGTCCTGCGGAGCCACCCGACGACGCCAGCCAGCCTAACCGGATCAATCGAAGGTGGACAGGGACAGGGAGGCGCAAAGGTGCCGGGTGACCGGTCCGTCCTGGACACCATGTCCAAACCGGAACCGGATGTTCGCTTTCAGCCCATATGCGGGTACGCATGGTGCGTCGGCGGCACGAAGGTTTCCTTGATCGAACGGGCCGAGGTCCAGCGCAGCAGGTTCTGGGCGGCGCCCGCCTTGTCGTTGGTGCCGGAGGCACGGCCGCCGCCGAAGGGCTGCTGGCCGACGACGGCGCCGGTCGGCTTGTCGTTGATGTAGAAGTTCCCGGCGGTGAAGCGCAGTTCCTCCACCGCACGGGCGATCGCGTAGCGGTCCTGTGCGATGACGGCACCGGTCAGGCCGTACGGGGCGGCGGCGTCGATCCTGGCGAACACGTCGTCCCAGCGGGAGTCCTCGTAGACGTGGACGGCGAGGATCGGGCCGAAGTACTCGGTGCGGAAGATCTCGCCGCGGTGGTCGGAGGAGACCAGGACGGTGGGCCGGACGAACCAGCCGATCGCGTCGTCGTACTGGCCGCCGGCCGCCAGTTCGATCGTGGGGTCGCGCTTGGCCCGCTCGATGGCGTCCCGGTTCTTCTCGAAGGCCCGCCGGTCGATGAGCGCGCCCATGAAGTTGGAGAGGTCGGTGACGTCGCCGACGGCGAGGGCGTCGACCTCGGCCAGGAAGTCGTCCTTGATCCGCTGCCAGAGGCTGCGCGGCAGGTAGGCGCGGGAGAGCGCCGAGCACTTCTGGCCCTGGTACTCGAACGCGCCGCGGATCAGCGCCGTCTTCAGGATCTCCGGGTCGGCGGAGCGGTGGGCGAGCAGGAAGTCCTTGCCGCCGGTCTCGCCGACGATCCGCGGGTACGTCCGGTAGCCGCCGATGTTCGCGCCGATCGTCTGCCACAGCGACTGGAAGGTCGCGGTCGAGCCGGTGAAGTGCAGGCCGGCCAGCGCCGGGTCGGCGAGCGCGACCGGGGACACCTGGAGGCCGTCGCCGGTCACCAGGTTGATCACCCCGGGCGGCAGGCCGGCCGCCTCCAGCAGCCGCATCAGGTGGTGGGCGGCCAGCGCCTGGGTCGGCGCGGGCTTCCAGACCACCGTGTTGCCCATCAGCGCGGGGGCGGTGGGCAGGTTCCCGGCGATCGCGGTGAAGTTGAACGGCGTGATCGCGTAGACGAAACCTTCCAGCGGGCGGTGGTCGGTGCGGTTCCACACCCCCGGGGACGAGACCGGCTGATCAGCCAGGACCTGCCGGGCGAAGTGGACGTTGTAGCGCCAGAAGTCGATCAGCTCGCAGGCCGAGTCGATCTCCGCCTGCTGCGCGGTCTTGGACTGGCCGAGCATCGTGGCCGCGTTGAGCGTCTCCCGCCAGGGCCCGGCGAGGAGGTCCGCGGCGCGCAGGAACACCGCCGCGCGGTCGTCGAAGGACAGCGAGCGCCACTCCCGGGCGGCCGCCAGCGCCGCGTCCACCGCCGCGCGGGCGTCCTCCCGGGTGGCGTTGCCGAGCACGCCCAGCTTGGCCGCGTGGTGGTGCGGCTGGACGACGTCGATCCGCTCGCCGCCGCCGAAGCGCTGCTCCCCGCCGATCGTCATCGGCAGCGGCACCTGCTCGGCCGCCAGCTCGTCCAGGCGCCGCACCAGGCGCTCCCGCTCGGCGCTGCCGGGCCCGTACGCCCGCACCGGCTCGTTGACCGGCTCCGGCACCTGGGTCACTGCGTCGATGGGCATGGCGGCTCCGTCCTGCTGCTGTACCGATGTCAGTCCAGCCTGACCAGCCCCCGGCGGATCCGCCCGTCCAGACACGCCAACGGCGGACGTGGCGCGCGCCACGTCCGCCGTCAGGACGGCGGCATCGCCGCAGCTCAGGCCGTCAGCCGTCCGGCCAGCTCGACCGCCTCCGCGAGGGTGTCCACGACCGGCACGCCGACCGGCTCCAGCTTCTCCCTGGTGTGCGAGCCGCCGGTGTACAGCACGGCGTGCGCGCCCGCGCCGATCGCCGCGAGGGCGTCGTCCGCGGCGTCCCCGATGAGGACCGTACGGGCGGGGTCCACGCGCTCGCCGAGGGCCGCCAGGTGGCGGACCAGCTGCTCGCCCTTCTGCCCGCCGGAGGGGCCGCTGCGGCCGTCCACGCGCAGGAAGGTGCCGGTCAGGCCGAAGGCGTCGACCAGCGGCACGAGCTTGTCGTGCTCGTACATCGACAGCAGGGACTGGCTGTGCCCCGCCTCCTGCCAGCCCGACAGCAGCTCGCGCACGCCGTCGGTCAGGCCGCAGGCCGGGCTCAGCTCGCGGTAGCGGTCGTGGAAGGCGTCGTCGAGGCGGAGCCACTCGGCCCGGGACGGCATGCGGCCGAGCAGGCGCTCGTAGAAGCGGGGGATCGGGATCTCGTACTGCTCGCGGTACTCCTGCATGGTCATCGGCCCGACGCCGATGGTCGCGAACGCGGCGTTGCTCGCTCCGAGCACCGCCTCCATGTCGTGGAAGAGCGTGCCGTTCCAGTCCCAGACGATGTGATTACGCACGATCCGAACGGTAACTCCGGGCACCGACGGGCCGGTAGGACGGGGCTCACGCAGGGGCGGCCGCGGGCGGGCAGGCGGGTGATCAGGCGAGGAGCCCGGGGATCTCCTGGGTCGCGAACCAGAGCAGGTCGTGGTCCTCGGCGCCGTCCACGGTGAACTGGGCGTCCTGGTCCCCCTCGTCGGCGGCGGCCACCGCGGCCACGGCCGCCGTCACGTCCGCGAGCACCTCGTCGTCGGAAACGTCCGCGTGCACGGCCGCCGCCTTCGCGAGCTTCACCGGGCCGGCCAGCACCACGCGGCCCAGCGAGGCCTGGTCCTGGTACTCGTCGCCGGGGAAGGGCCGCACGGCGGAGTCCGCCACGTCCAGCGCCACCACGACGCGCCGGCGCGGCGCGTCGGGATCGGCGGCCAGCAGCCGCAGCGAGGACTGCGCGGCCCGGTTCAGCGCCGCGTACTCCAGCTCCTCGATGTCGTCGCTGACGTACCACTCGCGCAGCGCGGGCGTCACGGCGTACGCCGCGGTCTCGTCCAGGACGCCGCCCGGGTGCGCCGCCGCCAGGCCGGTCAGGGTGGTGGGCACGTACACGCGCATCGGTGGCACTCTCCGGTTCGTCCAGCGTTCGTCCAGCGGCACAGCTTCCAGCGCCCCCAAGAATAAGCGCCGGGCGCCCGCCGTGATCACGTCCCGCCGGATCGGCGGGCCGCGGATCAGCGCGCCGCCGCCAGCGCCTCCCGGCTGGTGCGCAGCGCGCTCTCCAGCACCGCGCCGCGGCGGGCCGGGTCCATCATGTTCGGACCCATCGCTGCCAGGTCCGCCGGCGTCGGCGCGAGCAGCCGCACCCGCACGCCCTCCGCCCGCAGCAGCGCGGCCTCGCGCAGCAGCTGCCTGGTCACCGCGCGGCGGTAGCGGCTGACCACCTGGGCCAGCACGCCGCGCGGGCGGTCGCGGGCGCGCCACTCGTGCAGCGCGGCGAGGGTGCCGCGGTCGGCGCGCCCGGCGCGGGGGTGCAGGCGCAGGGCCATCGGGGCGAGCACGTACGCCTCGTCCAGACCGCGGCCGAGCAACAGGTCGGCGTTGGTGGCCGACCAGCAGCCGCCGTCCACGTACGCCGAGCTGTCCAGGCGGACGGGCGCGAACCAGCCGGGGATCGCGCAGGAGGCCATCACGGCGTCCGCGATGGCGACCGCCGGGGCGTCCGGGTCGCCGAAGACCACCCGGTGGCCGCTGCGGTAGTCCACGGCCGCGACCCGCAGCGCGGAGCCGGCCGGCCAGCCGCCCGGCCCGTGCAGGTCGCGGACCAGCGCGCCGACCGGGGCGAGCGAGCCGCGGCCGTGCGGCGCCACCGCCGACACCATGGTCAGCAGCGGGTACTCGCGCGGGTGGCGGACGGCGTCCCGCAGGAGGCCCGGCGAGCCGATCCCGGCCCGCGGCCGGGGCGGCAGGGCGCCGCCGACGGCCGTCTCGTAGTCGAAGGCCACGCCGGCCAGCGGGCCCTCGGTGAGCGGCAGTCCGCGCTGGTGGTCGCGCAGCTGGTCGACCGGCACGCCGGCGGCGAGCAGCGCGCCGAGGATGGAGCCGGCCGAGGTGCCCAGCAGCACGTCGGCGTCGCCGGGGCGCCAGCCGGTCGCCTCCTCGACGGCGCACAGCGCGCCGACCGTCCAGGCCGCGCCGAGCATGCCGCCGCCGCCCAGGACCAGCCCGCGCCGGGGTGCTCCCCGGGCGGCACCCGTCCGGGCCGGGGACTGCGCCGCTGCTGCCCGTGTCGTCATGCCGGGTGTCGTCATGCCGGCCGCCTGTCGTCGTGGGGCGTCGCGCCCGCTCCCGCGGTTCCCGGTCAGGATCCGATCCTGCGCGCCGACCGCGGACCGCCGCAACGCGTGACCCCGCCCGCACCACCCGGACCGGCGAACGCGGCCGTCCCCTTTCGGGCCTACCCGCCCGTCGTCGCACGTCAACCGCGTGCCTCCGGGACGGCCCGGGAGGCCGCCGCCGCAACGGGCTGTTCGCCCGGATAGGTGAACTTCACCCTCCGCTCCCCACGGTTGCGCAATCCCCTTGCCGCCCCCTCCCGACCGCCGCTACCAAGGACCCGTCCGTACCCGCACCACTCGCTCACCACTCGCCCGAGGAAGTACCCCCCGACCCGTCCGCGCCCACCCCCGCCGTCCAGCCCTGCCGTCCACCCCCGCCGTCCACCCGAGGAAGCACCCGTGACCACGCCCCGGAGCACCACCGCCCGCCCCCCCGGCCCCGAGGAGACACCCGTGACCCCACCGCTCGCCGCCCGCCCCCACCGCCACCTGCACGACGGCGCACCGCACCCCGCCGGGCGGCGGCCCCGGCACCCCCGGGCCGACTGCGCCGGCGCCCCGCCCGGGCACGACCCCCGCGCACTCGCGGCGCGCTTCGCGCACCGGCTCGTCGAGGTGCTCACCGGCGCCCGCCCGTCCGGCCAGCTGATGCGGCACACCAGCCTGGACGGCTACGGCCAGCTCGCCTCCCTCGTCCGCACGGGCGCCCTGCGCCGCGCCGGCGCCGGCGCCCGGCCGCGCCTGGGCCCGGTGCACGACAGATCGCCCTCGCCCGACGCCGTCGAGGCGTGCGTGCGGGTCGACCTCGGCCGGCGGCACCACATGGTGGCCTTCCGCCTCGAACAGCGCGGCCCGGCCGGTCAGTGGCAGTGCACCGCCGTGGAGGCCCGGTGACGGCGCAGGGCGCCGCCCCCGTACGGGAACGGCGCCCTGTGCTGTGGCGCGGTGGCGGCTCAGGCCTTGCGGCGGCGCCCCTTGGCCGACTTCGCGGCCTTGCGGCGCTCGGCGCGGGTCAGGCCGTCGCCCTCGTCCTCCGCCGCGAGGTCGTCGAAGTCGCCCTCGACCACGCCGCCGCCGATCTCGTCCGAGGGGGCCGTGTAGTGCAGCCGCTGCGGCTTCGGGGCCTCCAGGCCCTTGGCCTTGATCTCCGGGCGGGCGGCGTCCTTCTCCAGCTTGTCGAGCACCACCTCGGCGTCCTCGACCGGGACCTCCTCGACCTGCTGCTCGACCTGGACCTCCAGGTTGAACAGGTAGCCGACGGACTCCTCCTTGATGCCCTCCATCATCGCGGTGAACATGTCGAAGCCCTCGCGCTGGTACTCGATCAGCGGGTCGCGCTGCGCCATGGCCCGCAGGCCGATGCCCTCCTGGAGGTAGTCCATCTCGTAGAGGTGCTCGCGCCAGCGGCGGTCCAGCACCGACAGGACGACCCGGCGCTCCAGCTCGCGCATGATCTCCTCGCCGAGCTGGTCCTCGCGGGCGCCGTACTGCGCCTGGATGTCCTCCTGGACGACCTTGGTGAGGAACTCGGAGGTCAGGCCGCCGGAGCCGCCCGCCTCCTCCTCCAGCTCCCCGAGGTCCAGGGCGAGCGGGTAGAGCTGCTTGAGCGCGGACCAGAGCTTCTCCAGGTCCCAGTCGTCCTCGAAGCCCTCGCCGGTGGCCGCCTTGACGTAGGCCTCGACGGTGTCGTCCATGAAGTGGCCGACCTGCTCCTGCAGGTCCTCGCCCTCCAGGACGCGGCGGCGCTCGCCGTAGATGACCTCGCGCTGGCGGTTCAGCACCTCGTCGTACTTCAGGACGTTCTTGCGGATCTCGAAGTTCTGCTGCTCGACCTGGGTCTGCGCGGAGGCGATCGCCCGGGTGACCATCTTCGACTCGATCGGCACGTCCTCGGGCACGTTGGCCATCGAGAGCACGCGCTCGACCATGCCGGCCTTGAACAGGCGCATCAGGTCGTCGCCGAGCGACAGGTAGAAGCGGGACTCGCCCGGGTCGCCCTGACGGCCGGAGCGGCCGCGCAGCTGGTTGTCGATCCGGCGGGACTCGTGCCGCTCGGTGCCGAGGACGTAGAGGCCACCGGCCTCCTTGACCTCGTCCTGCTCGGCCTTGACCGAGGCCTTGGCCTTCTCCAGCGCGGCCGGGAACGCGGCCTCGTACTCGTCCGGGTTGTCCCCGGCGGAGAGCCCGCGCTGGGCCAGCTCGGCCGCCGCGAGGTGGTCCGGGTTGCCGCCGAGCATGATGTCGGTGCCGCGGCCGGCCATGTTGGTGGCGACGGTGACGGCGCCCTTGCGGCCGGCCTGCGCGACGATCTGCGCCTCGCGCTCGTGGTGCTTGGCGTTCAGCACCTCGTGCGGGATGCCGCGCTTGCGCAGCTCCTGCGACAGGTACTCGGACTTCTCGACCGACACGGTGCCGACCAGCACCGGCTGGCCCTTCTCGTGCTTCTCGGCGATGTCCTCGACGACGGCGGCGAACTTGGCCGGCTCCGACTTGTAGATCAGGTCGGGCTGGTCGATGCGCAGCGGCGTCTTGTTGGTCGGGATCGGCACGACGCCGAGCTTGTAGATCTGGTGGAACTCGGCGGCCTCGGTGGTGCCGGTACCGGTCATGCCGGAGAGCTTGTCGTACAGGCGGAAGAAGTTCTGCAGGGTGATGGTGGCCAGGGTCTGGTTCTCGTTCTGGACCTCCACCCCCTCCTTGGCCTCGATCGCCTGGTGCATGCCCTCGTTGTAGCGGCGGCCGGCCAGGATGCGGCCGGTGTGCTCGTCGACGATCATGACTTCGCCGTTCATGACGACGTAGTCCTTGTCCGCCTTGTACAGCTCCTTGGCCTTGATGGCGTTGTTCAGGAAGCCGACCAGCGGGGTGTTCACCGACTCGTAGAGGTTGTCGATGCCGAGGTAGTCCTCGACCCGGGTGACACCCTCCTCCAGGATGCCGACGGTGCGCTTCTTCTCGTCGACCTCGTAGTCGCGGTCGATCTTCAGGCGCTGCACCAGCTTGGCGAAGTCGGCGTACCACTTGGTCGCCTGGTCGGCCGGGCCGGAGATGATCAGCGGGGTGCGGGCCTCGTCGATGAGGATCGAGTCGACCTCGTCGACCACCGCGAAGTTGTGGCCGCGCTGGACGAGTTCGTCCTTCGACCAGGCCATGTTGTCGCGCAGGTAGTCGAAGCCGAACTCGTTGTTGGTGCCGTACGTGATGTCCATCGCGTACTGGCGCTTGCGCTCGGCGGGCGTCATGTTGCCCAGGATCACGCCGACTTCGAGGCCGAGGAAGCGGTGCACCCGGCCCATCCACTCCGAGTCGCGCTCGGCGAGGTAGTCGTTGACGGTGATCAGGTGGACGCCCTTGCCGGTGAGCGCGTTCAGGTACGCGGGCAGGGTGCCGACGAGGGTCTTGCCCTCACCGGTGCGCATCTCGGCGACGTAGCCGAAGTGCAGCGCGGCGCCGCCCATGAGCTGGACGTCGTAGTGCCGCTGGCCGAGGACGCGCTTGGCGGCCTCGCGGACGGTGGCGAACGCCTCGGGGAGGATGTCGTCCAGGGACTCCCCGTCGACGAGCCGCTGCTTGTACTCGTCGGTCAGTGCCCGCAGCTCCGCGTCGGTGAGGTTGACGAAGTCCTCTTCGATGGAGTTGACCTGGGCAGCAATCCGCTGCAGCTTGCGAAGGATCTTGCCTTCGCCGGCGCGCAGGATCTTGTCGAAGACGGACACTAGAGCGGGCTCCTTGCCTGTATTGGCACTGGACGACTGCACGACGGGTTCACCCCACCGCACGGGCCATCGTATGCGAGGAGTCCAATGCCCCGGGAGGTGCGTCAGCACGGTATTCCCGTGTCACTCGCGCGGGCGCCCGACCGATAGCACCGCCCACCGGGGCAAAACGGTCCCGGCCCCGCCGAGTTGGCGGAATATTCGGATGTCCGCCCTCCGCTTGGCGCGGAATAATCCGGGTATGGAAGAACTCCGGACCACGCCCGTCACCCTCACCACCGAGCGCCTCGTCCTGCGCGCCCCGCAGGAGTCGGACATCGACGCGGTCCTCGCCGCCTGCCAGGACGAGGAGATCCAGCGCTGGACGGTGGTGCCGGTCCCCTACCGGCGCGAGGACGCGGAGTTCTTCGTCCGCACACTGGCCCCGAACGGGCTGCGCGACGGCTCCGAGTACATCTGGTGCGTGACCGACCGCGCCACCGGGCGCCTGGTCGGCACCCAGTCGGTGTCCCGCTTCGCCGCCGACCCGGCCGCCGCCTCCGTCGGCTGGTGGACGGCGAAGGAGCAGCGCGGCCGCGGCTACACCGTCGAGGCGGCCCGCGAGGTCGCCCGCTGGGCCCTCACCGAGCTCGGCGTCCGCCGCCTCCAGTGGCTCGCCTACGTCGGCAACGACGGCTCCCGCGCCGTCGCCGAGCGGGTCGGCTACCGCTTCGAGGGCACGCTGCGCTCGTACGCCGAGCAGCGCGGCGTCTTCCACGACTCCTGGGTCGCCTCGCTGCTCCCGTCCGACCTGGCCTGAGCCGGCCCGCCGCCGGCCGCGCCACCGGGCCCGGCCGGGCCCGGCCGTTGTCGGTGGTGGGCGTTACGCTCCCCGGCATGAGCTCCGCGCCCGCCCCCAGCTCCCCCGTCGCCGTCCTGAGTGCCGACGACGCCCGCCGGATCGCCCTGCGCGCGCAGGGCCTGCTCGGTGCGCCGGACCGGCGGGCCGGGGTGCGCGGCGTGCTGCGGCACCTGGGCGCCGTCCAGTTGGACACGATCTCCGTGCTGGCCCGCTCGCACGAACTGGTCCCGTACGCCCGGCTCGGCGCGGTCGGCCGGCCCGCCGTCGAGGCCGCGTACTGGGGCCACGGCACCAGCTTCGAGTACTGGTCGCACGCGGCCTGCGTCCTGCCGGTCGAGGAGTGGCCGCTGTTCGCGTTCCGCCGCCGCCGCTACCGCGACCGCGGCCACCTCTGGGGTCACCAGGTCTCGCCCGAAACGTACCGGCACGTGCTCGACAAGCTGCGCGCCGAGGGGCCGTTGACGTCCACCGAGCTGGGCGGCGCGAAGAAGACGGCCGAGTGGTGGGACTGGTCCGACACCAAGATCGCGGTCGAGCGCGCCCTGGCCTTCGGCGACGTGGTCTGCACCGAGCGCCGGAGTTGGAAGCGGGTCTACGCGCTGGCCGAACAGGCCGTCCCCGACGCCCTGTTCGGGCAGGATCCGACCGACGCGGACTGCGTCCGCACCCTGGTCGCCCAGGCCGGCGCCGCCCTCGGCGTGGCCACCCGGGCCGACCTGCTGGACTACCACCGGCTGCGCGCCGAGGAGTTGGACCCGGTCCTCGCCGACACCGGCCTCGTCCCGGTCGAGGTGGCCGGCTGGGGCCCCGACGGCACCGCGGCTCCCGCCTGGGCCGATCCCGCCGCGCTGGCCGCCGCCCCGCCGCGCGGACGCCACCGCACCACGCTGCTCTCGCCGTTCGACTCCCTGGTCTGGGACCGCGCGCGCACCGAGCGCGTCTTCGGCATGACGCACCGCCTGGAGGCCTACACCCCCAAGCACAAGCGGGTGCACGGCTACTTCGCCATGCCCCTGCTCGCCGGCGGGCGCCTGGTCGGCCGGGTGGACCCGGCCCGCGAGGGGCGCACCCTGGTCGCCCGCCAGGTCTCGCTCGACTCCGCCCGGCACGTCGGGGCACTGGCGACGGCGCTGCGCGAGGCGGCCTCCTGGGTGGGCTGCGACGCCGTGCGGGTGGAGGCGCTGCACGACGAGCGGCTGCGCCCCGCGCTGGAGAAGCTGCTCGCGGCGTGAGCACGCCCGGTGGCCGGGGGGAGCCCCGGCCGCCGCGCGCCGCGTCACCCTATTTCGAGGATCTTCTCGCGCATCGCGTAGACCACGGCCTCCATCCGGGAGTGGAGCTGCAGCTTCTCCAGGATGTTGCGCACGTGGTTCTTGACGGTGTTCTCGCTGATGAACAGCTCCTTGGCGATCTCCCGGTTGTTCATCCCGGTCGCCACCAGTTTGAGCACCTCCAGTTCCCGGTCGGTGAGCCGGGGCGCGGGCACCAGGTCCCGGTCGTCGGAGCGGCGCTGGATCATCGACTTGAACTCGGTGAGCAGCTTGGAGGCCATCGACGGGCTGATCTGCGACTGCCCGTCGGCGACGGCGCGGATCGCGGTGGCGACCTCGTCGGTGGAGATCTCCTTCAGCAGGTAGCCGGTGGCGCCCGCCTTGATCGCCTCGTAGAGGTCGGCCTCCTCGTCGCTTATCGTCAGCATGATGATCTTGGTGCTGGGTGCCACGTCCTTGATCGCCGTGCACGCCTCGATCCCGCTGCGGCGCGGCATCCGGACGTCCATCAGGATGATGTCGGGCAGCAGGTCGGCGGCCTTCAGCACGGCCTCGGCGCCGTCCCCCGCCTCGCCGACGACCTTGATGTCCGGCTCCTCGGCGAGCACGATCTCCAGCCCGCGGCGGAAGAGCGCGTGGTCGTCCACCACCAGCACGCGGATCGGCTCACCCCGGCGCGGTGCGTACGCGAGCTCCTCGCCCGCTCCCGGGGACAGTCCGGCAACCGGCCCCCCAGCGGGCCCCAGCCCGAAGTGATCCCCCATCCGCTCCTCCCCCTTCGCGGGACGTCGTGCGCCAATCATTCCACGCCGCGGCCACGCAACGGTCACCCTCCGATGCCGATTCCCCCGCAACGAGTGACCCCTCCACCACGGCCCGCGACCGCGCTCGACCGACGTTCGACCGCGGACGGCCCCCGGAACGCCGGTGACCCCGGCGGCCGCGGCCGCCGGGGTCACCCGTTCATCGCTCCGGACGGTCAGTCCTCGTCGTCGTCGGCTCCGCCGATCGCGCCACCCGCGCCGCCGCCCGCCGACTGGGCGGCGGGGTCGGTCTGCAGGTGGATCACACCGTAGTGGTAGCCGTGCCGGCGGTAGACGACGCTCGGCAGGCCGCTGTCCTTCTCCACGAACAGGTAGAAGTCGTGGCCGACCAGCTCCATCTCGTAGAGCGCCTGGTCCAGCGCCATGGGGGCGGCCGGGTGGGTCTTCTCCCGGACCACCAGCGGGCCTTCGCCCTCCACTTCCAGGGATCCCATCATGGTCTTGCGGACGGCCCCGTTGGTCTCGCTCTCCGGCGCCGCCGGCTCCGGCAGCCCGGCGAGGGCCGCGGTCGCCTCGGCGACGCTGATCGGGGTGCGGCCGTTGCCGCCCTTGTGCACCCGACGCCGGTCCGCGGACTTGCGCAGCTGGGCGTCGAGCTTCGCCGAGGCCAGGTCGAGCGCCGCGTACGGGTCCCCGGCGGCGGCTTCGGCCCGGATCACCGGCCCACGGGTACGGAGGGTGATCTCCACCCGCTCGGACCGGTCGGCCTGCCGCGGGTTGTGCTCCTTGGACACCTCGACGTCGAGGCTGATCACCTTGCCGTCGAACTTCTGGACCTTCTCCAGCTTCTCGGCCACGTGCTCGCGGAACCTCTTGGGCACCTCGGTCTTGCGGCCCTTGACGACGATGTCCACGCAGAACTCCGATCCCTCGTGCTGACGCCGATCCGGGTGCTACCGGACCGGACTGAGACCCAGCTGGACCAGCCCATCCACTGCCGGCCCCCCGCCCCCACCGCCAGCGGCGGGAACGACTGGCCCTCACCTCACTTCCTCCCCACCAGGGACGGTTGAAACCCCTTGAAGCTTTATCGAACACCTCACACGGGGTTTTCGCCTCCCCAGGCTCGGTCGTGGGCATGGGCCAGGAGCGGTGGGTGAACGGTCAAGCTGTTGCACCCTGTTTACCCTCCTAGGAGTGAAGCATGGGTGAATACCTGGACAACACCCCCCGTACGGCGCATCCTTTGCTCACTCTTCGTGCCTGCCGCCGCCAGGAGCAGTCGTGCCACCCACCACCGGACCCGTCCACCCGCCCTCCCCGCACGGGCCGTTCGGCCACGCACTGGCCGACCTTCTGGACGTCCTGCTGCCCACGCGCTGCGCCGGCTGCGGCACCGACCGCACCCAGCTCTGCCCCGCGTGCCGGCACGCCCTGGGCGCCTCCCGGCCCGGCCCCACGCTGCTGCCCTGGGCGCACGCCGCGGCACCGTACGCCGACCCGGTCCGGCAGTTGCTGCTCGCCCACAAGGAACGCGGCGCCCTGCGACTGGCCGGCCCCCTCGGCGAAGCCCTCGGCCGGGCGGTGCGCTCGGCGCTCGGGCCGCGCGCCGGGCTCGCGCCGCTGCTGCTGGTGCCGATGCCCTCCACCCGGGCCGCCGTCCGCGCCCGCGGCCACGACCCGACGCTCCGGCTGGCCGCGGCCGCGGCGCGCTCACTGCGCCGGACCGGCCTGGACGTCAGGGCCGCACCGCTGCTGCGCCACACCCGCCCGGTCGCCGACCAGGCCGAACTGACCGCGGCCGAGCGCCGGCGCAACCTGCACGGCGCGCTCACCGTCCTGCCGCGCGCGCACCGGAGCCTGGCGGGCCGTCAACCGGTCCTGGTGGACGACCTGGTGACCACCGGCGCCAGCCTCGCCGAGGCCGCGCGGGCACTGGCCGCGGCCGGTCTGCCGGCCGGCGCGGCGGCCACCGTCGCGGCGGCCGGCCCGCTGCGCGCCCGGGAGGGCCCGCTCTGAGGCCCGCCCGGCGGCGGCGGCCCGGGGCTCAGCCCGGGTAGAAGAAGGCGCTC
Source organism: Kitasatospora sp. NPDC059747 (assembly GCF_042732955.1). NCBI lineage: Bacteria > Bacillati > Actinomycetota > Actinomycetes > Kitasatosporales > Streptomycetaceae > Kitasatospora > Kitasatospora sp. NPDC059747. Next base: position 166,938 of record NZ_JBHWGV010000002.1, read on the forward strand.
GCCCGGTCCGACAGCGTGACTTCCCGCCACTGACTGTTGGTCAGCCGGTAGATCCGGCCCTCGGTGGCCTGCAGCGCCAGCACCGGCGGAGTCAGCCCGTTCGCCCGGGACTCCGAGGCCTCGGCGGTCGCCATGCCCTCGCCGCCCTGCGCCGGGGCGTCGGTGCTCGGCGAGCCGTCGGTGCTGATGTAGTGCAGCTGCGGGAGGCGGTCGGCCTCCTTGCCCAGCACCAGCAGCTGGTCGGACTCCGCCCAGGACAGCGACGCGACGTCGGTGATCGCCGGGGCCGCCGTGTGCAGCCCGACGATCCGCACGGTCGGCGCCTCCGGGGTGCCGCCGTGCACGATCGCGCCGAACATCAGCGACCGGCTGGACGAGCTCGGCCCCTTCACCACGAGGGCGATCCGGGCGCCGTCCGAGGAGACCCGGAGCATCTGCACGCTCTGCCCGTTCAGCTTCTCGACCGGAACGGTGTACGTCCGGTTGCCGCGGACCATCACCACGCGCGGGTCCTCCGGGCTGCGGTCCACCACCCAGAGGTCGCCGCGGCCGTCCCAGCTGGGCGAGGCCAGCCCGTCGTCGCCGGTGTGCGCCGAGGTCAGCACCGGTTCGGGCAGCGCGACCGCGTTGTCGGACAGCGGCACCGAGTAGAGCTGGTGGTGGTCGCGGCCGAGCACCGCGGCCTGGGAGCCGTCCCGGCGGACGGCGACGGGGCCGAGCGGGGTCTTGCCGGCCGGCTGCGGCTTGCCGAGCACGCCGCGCACGGAGCTGGTGGTGGTGTCGTTGACCAGCATCAGGGCGCCGTTGTCATTGCGCTGGAGGTACTGCTGCGCGCCGTCCGACCCGGACAGCGCCCCGGGGCCGGTGGACGGCGAGTCGTTGCGACCGGCCGTGCACCCGCCCCGCTGCCCCTTCAGCTCCACCTTCTCGACCTGCCCCTTCCCCTGCTCGGCGAGGGTGTAGAAGAGCTGGGTCGCCATCCGTCGGCAGGACACCGTGTCGGCGAGGTCGGCACCGCCGAGCTGCACATGGGCGACACGGCTGTCGTCGACGCCGACCCGGTCGATGCTCGCTCCGCCGGGGAAGGCCGTCCGCACAGCCGGTCCGAGCCAGGACGACGGCCCGCCGACCAGCGCCTTGGCGGCCGCCGTCAGCGGGTCCGTCCGCCGCCGCAGGTAGATCGGGTCGGCGACCAGCACGTCCGGGGCCGGCCCGAAGCCCGCCGCCGACGGGTCGGGCGCGGTGTAGAAGTACCGGTCCACCTGGCGGTAGCTGTTGCGGAAGTTGGTCTCGTTCATGATCAGACCGGGCGGCAGCTTGTCGATGCGCCACTCCCCGTCCTTCTGGCGCAGGAAGGTGAAGTCGGACGACTTCGTGCTCTGCCCCGTCACCAGCTCGTAGGTGTGCCTGGGGTCGACGTCCGCGACGACCTGCCCGGTGATGGACAGCGTGGTGCTGATGTCCGCCTCCGGGAGGTCCGCACCGGCCGGCGGAATGGTGGCCGAGAGCACCGTGATGCCCGCGTCCGGGTTCCAGGCCGCGGCGGCCTCCTCGGTGAGGTACTTGCGCGCCGTGTCGTAGCCCTCGTCGGCCGTCACCGCGTCGAGGAACCCGGCCAGCAGGTCCTGCGGCTTGGCACCCTTGGCGGGCCCCACCGGGAAGACCCGCACCTGCAGGTTCTTGTCGGCCGAGCCCTGGGAGAGCTCGACCTTGGTGATGCCGCCCGAGTCCGGCATGGCCGCGCACCCGCCGGCCAGCAGGGCGACGAACACCCCGCCGGCCACCGCCGCGAGCCGCGGATCAGGCCTGCCGCTGGTCCTTCGCACGCTGCGTCCCCTCCGTGTCCGTCCCGCCCGTCAGATCCGGCTCCGCCGTGCGCTGCGCCACCGACGGCCGTCCGGGCGTGGGGTCCACCATGACCTGGGCACCGGTGGCCAGGTAGCCGGCCCCCGCCGCGCGCACGTCGGACGGGTCCGCGCGCGGCCCCTCCGGCAGCCGGGCCTTGCCGAGACCCGGGCCGATGTTCAGCACCCCTCCGAGACCGCTGCCCAGGCTGCTGCCGACGGCGTCCGGCGTCTCGGCCTGCTCCTCGGCCGCGGTGAGGGCCGTCGCCCCGGCCGGGGTGATCGCCCGCCGGTACGGCGTCCCGTACGTGCCGAGGCCCCGGTTGTTGCGCGAGTCCTCCGGCTCCAGCCGGAACGGCGCCCGGCTGATCTCCCCGCCGCGCGTGCGCGGCAGCGTGAGCCGGAAGTGCGAGCCGCCGCCGGGCTCGCCCCAGGCCTGCAGCCAGCCACCGTGCAGGTGCGCGTCCTCCACCGCGATCGACAGGCCGAGGCCGGTGCCGCCGGTGGTCCGCACCCGGGACGGGTCGGCCCGCCAGAAGCGGTGGAACACCCGGGACGCCTCGCCCGGCTTGAGCCCGATGCCGTAGTCGCGCACGCCGACGGCGACCGCGCCGTCCGCCGAGCCCAGCCGGACCACGACGTCGCGGCCCTCGCCGTGCTCCAGCGCGTTGACCACCAGGTTGCGCAGGATGCGCTCGATCCGGCGGGAGTCCACCTCGGCGACCACCGGCTCGCCGTCGCCGCGGATCACCACGGCGCTGCCCTTGGCCTGGGCCAGCGGGTCGGCGGCCTCCACCACGCGGGCGACGATGTCGCGCAGGTCCACCGGCTCGGCGTCCAGGATCGCGGCGCCGGCGTCGAAGCGGCTGATCTCCAGCAGGTCGGCGAGCAGCGACTCGAAGCGGTCCAGCTGGCCCTGCAGCAGCTCGGCCGAGCGCGCCGCCATCGGGTCCAGGTCCTCGCGGCTGTCGTAGATCAGGTCGGCGGCCATCCGGACCGTGGTCAGCGGGGTGCGCAGCTCGTGCGAGACGTCCGAGACGAAGCGCCGCTGCACCCTGGACAGCTCCTCCAGCTGCCGGATCTGCGCCTGGAGCGCGTTGGCCATCCGGTTGTACGACTCGCCGAGGCGGGCGATGTCGTCGGTGCCGGTGACCTTCATCCGCTCTTCCAGGTGCCCGTCGGCCAGCCGCTCGGAGATCCCGGCGGCCATCCGGACCGGGGTGACCACCTGGCGCACCACGACCCAGGCGATGCCGCCCATGAGGATCACGACGAACACGCCGGCGGTCGCCAGGGTGCCGGTGACCAGGTTGAGGGTGTCCGTCTCCTGCCCGAAGGAGAAGACGTAGAAGAGCTGGTAGCTCGTGTTGTTGGTCGGGCCGTCGAACTGCATGCCGAGCGCCAGCCCGGGCTCGGTGTGCCCGCCGCTCTCGGCGGAGCGGTGGATCCGGGTCGGCTGGTCGAACATCTGGCCGGGCTCGGCGTACACCTTGGCCCGCAGCGTGTCGGGCACGCTGATCGGCAGGATGTCGCCCGAGTAGCGCGGGCCGAAGCCGACCGCGTCCGGCAGCACGGTCTGGCCGGTGCCGGGCATCGTCGCGATCACCGAGTAGACCGTCTGCCCGCTCGCGGCCAGGTCGTTGACCTGCCGCAGCAGCCAGGACCCGACCTCGTCGGTGCTCGGGTCCGCCGTCGCGCCGACCCGCATCCGCTGGTCCTTGGCCTCGTCGATCTTCTTCAGCTCGGCCTGGAAGCCGATCCGCGCCTGCTCGCGCGCGGACGCCAGCTTGGTGTCCAGCAGACCGGTGCGCACCTGCGCCACGACGACCACGCCCAGCACCAGCACGACCGCGATGGACGCCAGCAGCGACACCGCGACGACGCGCAGCTGGATCGAGCGGCGGTACAGCGCCGTCACCCGGTGCGCGGGCCGGCGCAGCTGACGGGTCACCAACGCGAGCATCGCGGCCGGGCCACGCCGGCGGAGGGTGGTCGAACTCAGCACGTCCCCGCGCACGGCGCCCGCCCCGTCGGTCGCGGAACCCGACGGGGACTCGTCAGCCCGGTGCGTCACGTCAGCTGGGTCCGGCCTTGTAACCGACGCCGCGGACGGTCACCACGATCTCGGGGCGCTCCGGGTCCTTCTCGATCTTCGACCGCAGGCGCTGCACGTGGACGTTGACGAGCCGGGTGTCCGCCGCGTGGCGGTAGCCCCAGACCTGCTCCAGCAGCACCTCGCGGGTGAACACCTGCCACGGCTTGCGGGCCAGCGCCACCAGCAGGTCGAACTCCAGCGGGGTCAGCGGGATGCCCCGGCCGTCCCGCTTCACCGAGTGACCGGCCACGTCGATCACCAGGTCGCCTATGGTCAGCTGCTCGGGCGTGGGCTCCTCGGCGCGGCGCAGCCGGGCACGCACCCGGGCCACCAGCTCCTTGGGCTTGAACGGCTTCGTGACGTAGTCGTCGGCACCCGACTCCAGGCCCACCACGACGTCGACCGTGTCGGTCTTCGCGGTCAGCATGACGATCGGGATCCCGGACTCGGCACGGATCTGGCGGCAGACGTCGATGCCGTCCCGGCCGGGCAGCATCAGGTCGAGCAGCACGAGGTCGGGCTTGGTCTCCCGGAACGCGGCTAGTGCCTTGTCCCCGTCTGCGACGAAAAACGGCTCAAAACCCTCACCACGCAACACGATGCCGAGCATCTCGGCCAGTGCGGAGTCGTCATCAACGACGAGGACGCGTCCCTTCATGGCTCCATCCTCTCATTACCGGATTGTGACCTGCCGCACAGCAGTGCCAATGCTCCACAACGGCCAACTCGACCAGCCGGGAATTCCGGCCATACCGGGCGAATGCCCCCCGGTGGAGCGTCTCCGAACCGTCCCGGAGCCGTGCCCGGACCCCCGTCACGCCCCCGTATCCGTTCCGCGACCGGATACCCCTGGGGCCTGTCGGCGCCCCATGGCACGATGGGCCTGCGCGCGGGTGGAAGATCCACCCGGCACCGCGCCCCCAGGACGCCCTCCGAGGAGCAGTGATGACCGACACTCCGGGCTGGGCCTCGCCCGGCTCGTCCGAGCCACCCCGCGACGACGCCCGGCCCCCGGCCGACGCTCCCGCCGGCGTGCCCGGGCCGTCGGCACCGCCCCAGGGCGCCCCCGTCCCGCCGCCCGCCTGGGGCGGCCCGCAGGTCCCGCCCGCCCGCAACGGCTGGGGCGGCCCGCCGCCCGGCCCGCAGGGCCCGTACGGCCCCTACGGCTGGGGCGCCCCGCCGAGCCCCAAGCCCGGCGTCATCCCGCTGCGCCCGCTCGGCCTCGGCGAGCTCCTCGACGGCTCCGTCTCCACCATCCGCAAGCACTGGCGCACCGCGCTCGGCCTGTCGCTGGGCATCGCCGTGCTCCAGCAGGTCGGCGGCGTCGGCGCCCAGCTGCTGGTCGGCGGCAAGACCGGCGACTTCACCGCCGTCCTCGTCGTGCTCGCCAGCCTGCCGCTCAACCTGCTGCTCGGCGTCATCGCGACCGCCCTGCTCACCGTGGTGGTCAGCCGCGCGATCCTCGGCCAGAGCGTCACCATCCGGGAGGCCTGGCGCGGCGCCCGCGCCCAGCTGCTCCAGCTGCTCGGCCTCACGCTGCTGACGGGGCTGATCACCGGCGGCGTCATGGTGCTCGGCTTCGGCCCGCTGATCGGCTACGCGGCGGCCGGTGCGGCCTCGCCCGCGATCGTCGGGCTGCTGGTGATCGTCGGCCTGCTCAGCCTGCCCGTCGTGGTCTGGCTCTGGATCCAGCTCAGCCTCGCCGCGCCCGCCCTGATGCTGGAGAAGCAGGGCGTCATCACGGCGCTCTCGCGCTCCCGCCGGCTCGTGCGCGGCTCGTGGTGGCGGATCTGCGGCATCACCGTGCTCAGCCAGATCATCGCCTTCATCGTCTCGGGGATCATCGCGGTCCCGTTCACGGTCATCGGCCTGGTGCTCGGCCTCGGCGACCTCCAGCAGCAGATGGAGAGCGGCGGCGCCACGCAGCAGCCGGTCGCCCTCCTGATCGCCACGGCGATCGCCGGCGTCATCGCCTCCACCCTCACCGTGCCCTTCACCGCGGGCATCGGCGTTCTCCTCTACGTCGACCAGCGGATCCGCCGCGAGGCCCTCGACATCGAGCTCGCCCGCGCCGCCGGCCTGCCCGAGGACGGCGGCACCGGCTGGGGCGGCCAGGCCGGCGCCGACCCGACGAGGCTCTGAGCCGGATGCCGATCTGGGGGGAGAGGCTCCTCGCCGCGGGCGGCGCCCCGGTCACGGTCCCGCGTGACCCGGCCCGCGACGCCGCCCGCGACGAACTGCTCGACGCCGACTACCACCGGCACGACCCGAGCCTCGTGAAGCGGGTCCTGGACTGGCTGAACCAGCACCTCTCCGACGCGCTCGACGCCATCTCCGGGAACGGTACGAGCGGCACCACCGGCCTGGTCTTCTTCCTGATCGTCGCCGTCCTGGTCGCCGCCGCGCTGTGGTGGCGCCTCGGCGCACCCAAGCGGGCCGCCCGCACCGCCCTGGACGTGTACGGCACGACCGGTCCGCGCACCGCCGCCCAGCACCGGGCCGACGCCGAACGCCATGCCGCCGCGGGGCAGTGGGCCGACGCCGTCCGCGAGCAGATGCGCGCCCTCGTCCGCGCCCTGGAGGAGCGCACCGTCCTCGACGCCCGCCCCGGCCGCACCGCCGACGAGGCCGCCGCCGAGGCCGGCCGGGCCCTGCCCGAACACGCCGCCGCGCTGGCCGCCGCCGCCCGCTCCTTCGACGACATCGCCTTCGGCGAGCGCACCGCCGACCAGGCCGCCTACCAGTCGCTCCACGACCTCGACCGGGCGCTGGAACGCACCCGCCCGACCCTCGACCCGGCCCCGGGAGGCGCGGCATGACGACCACCGCCCCCGCGCCCGCCACCGAGCCGCCGGCACCGGCCCACGCCCCCAGCAGCCTGGCCCCCACCGGCCGCGGCCTGTGGCACCGCTACCGCTGGTACCTCGCGGCGCTCGCATTCCTCCTCACCGGCACCGTCGTCATCGCGGGTCTGAGCCAGGACCGCCGCTACCCGCCGCTCGACCCGCGCTCCTACGACGGGGACGGCGCCCACGCCGTCGTGGCCCTGCTCGACCAGCGCGGCGTCACCGCCACGCTCACCGGCGATCCCACCGTCCGCCCCACCGGCGACGACACCCTCGTCATCCCCGAGCCCGACCTGCTCGACGCCGGCCAGCTCCACGCCATCGCCGCCGCCCGGCACAAGCGGCTCGTCCTCATAGCCCCCGGCCCGGCCGCCCTCAGCGCCCTCGTCCCCGGCGTCCGCGCGGGCGACGAGCGCGGCGCCCCGGCCTGGGCCACCGTCCGCAGCACCGACCCGGGCTGCGACCTCCCCGAGGCCGAGCGGGCCGGAAGCGTCGGCATCGGCGGCTTCGTCTACACCAGCGGCAGCCGCGGCACCGGCTGCTACCCGCGCAACCACGGATTCCCCCTGGTCAGCGCCCCGACCCCCAGCGGCGACGCGATCGTCCTCGGCAGCGCCGACCTCCTGCAGAACCACCTGCTCGGCAAGGACGGCAACGCCTCCCTCGCCCTCGGCCTCCTCGGCTCCCAGCCGCACCTCACCTGGCACCTGCCCGACTACAGCTCGCCGGCCGCCGACACCACCGACCGCCGCAGCTTCACCGACCTCATCCCGGCCGGCTGGCACTGGGCCACCCTGCAGCTCGCGATCGCCGCCGCCCTGGCCGCGCTCTGGCGCGCCCGCCGCCTCGGCCCGGTGATCAGCGAGAACCTGCCCGTCGTGGTCCGCGCCGCCGAGACCACCGAGGGCCGCGCCCGCCTCTACCACCGGGCCAAGGCGCGCGGTCGCGCCGCCGACGCCCTGCGCCGGGCCGCCGCCCACCGCCTCGCCCCCGCCCTGGGCGTCCCGCTCAGCGCCGGCGCACCCGACCCCGAGGCACTCTGCGCGGCCGTCGCCGTCCGCCTCACCACGCGCCCCGCCGGGGACGTGCGGGCCCTCCTCTACGGCCCCGACCCGACCGACGACGCCGCGCTGCTGCGGCTCGCCGACGACCTCGACGCCCTCGAAAGGCAGGTACGGAAGCCGTGACCGAACAGGCCACCGCCCAGCTCCACCCCACCTCCGGCACGGCACCCGCCACCCCCGGCGCCACCATCGACCCGCGCCAGGCCCTGACCGCCCTGCGCACGGAGATCGGCAAGGCCGTGGTCGGCCAGGACGCCGCCGTCACCGGCCTCGTCGTGGCCCTGCTCTGCGGCGGCCACGTCCTGCTGGAGGGCGTCCCCGGAGTCGCCAAGACCCTGCTGGTCCGCACCCTCTCCACCGCACTCAGCCTGGAGACCAAGCGCATCCAGTTCACCCCCGACCTGATGCCCGGCGACGTCACCGGCTCGCTGGTCTACGACGCCCGCACCGCCGAGTTCTCCTTCCAGCCCGGCCCGGTCTTCACCAACCTCCTGCTCGCCGACGAGATCAACCGCACCCCGCCCAAGACCCAGGCCGCCCTGCTGGAGGCCATGGAGGAGCGCCAGGTCACCGTCGACGGCGAACCGCGCGCGCTGCCCGTCCCGTTCCTCGTCGCCGCGACGCAGAACCCGGTCGAGTACGAGGGCACCTACCCGCTGCCCGAGGCCCAGCTCGACCGCTTCCTGCTCAAGCTGATCCTGCCGCTGCCCGACCGCGACCAGGAGTTCCAGGTCCTCTCGCGGCACGCCGCCGGCTTCGACCCGCGCGACCTCGCCGCCGCCGGCGTCCGCCCGGTCGCCGGGCCCGAGCACCTCGCCGCCGCGCGCGAGCAGATCGCCGAGCTGACCGTCTCCCCCGAGGTCCTCGCCTACATCGTCGACCTCTGCCGGGCCACCCGGCAGTCCCCGTCCCTGTCCATGGGCGTCTCCCCCCGCGGCGCCACGGCCCTGCTGGCCGCCTCCCGGGCGTGGGCCTGGCTGGCCGGACGCGACTACGTCACCCCGGACGACGTCAAGGCACTCGCCCTGCCCACCCTGCGGCACCGCGTCGCGCTGCGCGCCGAGGCCGAGATGGAGGGCGTCACCGCCGACTCCGTCATCCAGGCCGTCCTCGCCCAGACGCCGGCCCCCCGCTAGAGCCACCCCGCCCGCACCGGGTACCCGAAGGAGCGCACCGCATGGCCCTCACCGGGCGAACCGCCCTGCTCGCCGCGATCGGCGCGCTCGTCGTGGGCCTGCTGCTGCCGTCCTGGACCGGGATCGGCGTCGTCACCGGCGCCGTCCTGCTCGCCGTCGTCGCCGACCTGGTGCTCGCCGCCCCCGTCCGCAGCCTCCGGCTCGGCCGCGGCGGCGCCACCACGGTCCGCCTCGGCGAGCCGGCACCGGTCGAACTGACCGTCACCAACCCCTCCGGCCGCCCCCTCCGGGCCCGGATCCGCGACGCCTGGGCGCCGTCCGCCTGGCGCCCCGGCACGGCCGGCGCCGCCTCCCGGCACACCCTGACCGTCCCCGGCGGTGAACGGCGCCGCGCCACCACCGTCCTCGTGCCGACCCGCCGCGGCGACCACCACGCCCACCGGGTGACGATCCGTTCCCTCGGCCCGCTCGGCCTGGCCGGCCGTCAGAGCTCGCACCTCGCCCCCTGGACGGTCCGCGCGCTGCCGCCCTTCGCCGGCCGCAAGCACCTGCCCTCCCGGCTCGCCCGCCTGCGCGAACTCGACGGCCGCACCTCGGTGCTGACCCGCGGCCAGGGCACCGAGTTCGACTCCCTGCGCGAGTACCTGCCCGGCGACGACGTCCGCTCCATCGACTGGCGCGCCAGCGCCCGCCGCCACACCGTCGCCGTCCGCACCTGGCGCCCCGAACGCGACCGCCACATCCTGATCGTCCTCGACACCGGCCGCACCTCCGCCGGCCGCGTCGGCGACGCCCCGCGCCTGGACGCCTCGCTCGACGCCGCCCTCCTGCTCACCGCACTCGCCACCCGCGCCGGCGACCGCGTCGACCTGCTCGCCCACGACCTCCGCCCGCGCGTCGCCGTCGCCGGACGCTCCCCCAGCGAGGTCCTGCCCGCGTTCACCAACGCCATGGCCTACCTGGAACCCGCGCTCTACGAGACCGACATGCGCTCGCTGGTCGCCACCGCACTGCGGATGGCACCGCACCGCTCCCTGATCGTCCTGCTGACCGGCCTCGACGCGGGCCCGGTCGAAGAGGGTCTCCTCCCGCTGCTTCCGCAGCTCGTGAAGCGCCACGAGGTGGTGCTCGCCTCGGTCGCCGACCCCCGTCTCGACGAACTCGCCGCCGGCCGCGGCACCGTCGAGGCCGTCTACGGCGCCGCCGCCGCGGAGCAGACCCGCGCCGACCGCCGCCGCATCGCCGAGCGCCTCACTCGACGCGGCGTCACCGTCCTCGACGCCCTGCCGAGCAGGATCTCCCCGGCCCTCGCCGACACCTACCTCGCCCTCAAGGCCGCCGGCCGCCTCTGAGCCCGGACCCGGACCCGGTCGCGGTCCGGTCGCGGCTCCGGCTCCGGCTCCGGACCCGGCGGAAACCCGGGTGGCACGGACGCCCCGGACGCATAGAGTCGGGCGATGCCCGAGCTGAAGCGGCTGCACGCCGAACACTCCCCCGCCGTCCTGGCCTTCGAGCTGGCGAACCGCGCCTACTTCGCGGCGTCGATCTCCGACCGCGGCGACGACTTCTTCGATCAATTCACCGCCCGCTACAGCGCCTTGCTGGCGGAACAGGAATCCGGCCTCTGCGCGTTCCACGTGCTCCTCGCCGAGGACGGGTCGGTCCTCGGCAGGTTCAACCTGGTCGACATCGAGCACGAGGAGCACTCGGCAGAGCTCGGCTACCGGGTCGCCCGGCACGCCGCCGGCCGCGGCCTGGCGACGGCCACGGTGCTGACGCTGTGCCGACTGGCGGCGTCACAGTACGGGCTGCGGACACTGCGGGCGGCCACTTCACACGAGAACACCGCGTCGCAGAAGGTCCTGACGAAAGCCGGATTCGTCCCGGTCGGACCGGCCGGCCCGGCGGACCTGGGCGGCAAGACCGGCACCTGGTACCAACGCGACGTCATCCAGCAGCCGTAAGAACGTCCCGGAAAAGTCCCCGGACATGCGAAAAGCCCCTGATCCGAATGGATCAGGGGCTTTTCTTGAATGATTGTTCGGCGGCGTCCTACTCTCCCACAGGGTCCCCCCTGCAGTACCATCGGCGCTGTGAGGCTTAGCTTCCGGGTTCGGAATGTAACCGGGCGTTTCCCTCACGCTATGACCACCGAAACACTATGAAACTGTCGACCCGCCGGCAAGGCGGTCGTTGTTTCAGAACAACACAGTGGACGCGAGCAACTGAGGACAAGCCCTCGGCCTATTAGTACCGGTCAACTCCACCCCTTACAGGGCTTCCATATCCGGCCTATCAACCCAGTCGTCTACTGGGAGCC
>NZ_JBHWGV010000003.1:0-55590 GCF_042732955.1 Kitasatospora sp. NPDC059747
GACACTCACCCGTCACGCCCCTCTCCGCGGCCACCCCCTCCGCCACCCCCTCCCGCAGCGCACCCTCTCTCTGGGGAGGGATGAGGGGAGGGGGTGGGTGAGGGGGTGCGTTGGTGCGGCGGGGAGGGGGTGGCTGAGGACGGGATGGGGGGTGGTTGAGGGGATGCGTTGGTGGGGGGTGGGGGCGTGCGGGTTTCGGGGTATGGGCACCGCATGGGTTTTGTTGAGACGTGGGTGCCGGTGACCGGGGCCGGGCGGGACGGGGTTCGGGGGATCCTCGCTTCGCCCGGTGATGCCGTGGTCGCTCTGGACTTCGACGGGACGCTCGCGCCGATCGTCGCGGATCCCTCGCGGGCTCGGGCGCATCCGGGGGTGGCGGGGGCGCTCCGCAGCGTGACTCCGTTCGTTCGCTCGGTGGTCGTCATCACCGGGCGGCCGGCTGCCCTCGCGGTCGAGTACGGGGGGTTGGCCGGGCTTCCCGGGGTCGTGGTGCTCGGGCACTACGGCGCCGAGCGCTGGGAGGCCGGTGAGCTCTCGGCGCCCGACGTGCATCCGGGGGTGGCCGCCGCGCGGGGGGCCCTGCCCGGGGTGCTGGCCGCCGTGGGGGCGCCCGAGGGGACGTGGGTCGAGGACAAGGGGCGCTCGCTGGCCGTGCACACGCGGCGTACGGAGGTGCCGGAGGAGGCGCTGGAGCTGCTGCGGGGGCCGGTCGCCGATCTGGCGGCGGAGCACGGGCTGGTGGTGGAGCCCGGGCGGCTGGTTCTGGAACTCCGGCCTCCAGGGGTGGACAAGGGGGCCGCGCTGACCGGCTTCCTGCGGGAGGTCGGGGCTCGGGCCGTGCTCTACGCGGGGGACGACCTGGGGGACGTCGCGGCTTTCGCCGCCGTCGAGAAGCTGCGCGGGGAGGGGCTCGCGGGTCTTCTGGTGTGCAGCGGCGCGGTGGGGGACGCGCCGGTGCGGGAGCTCGCCGACCGGGCTGACCTGGTGGTGCCCGGGCCGGCGGGCGTGGTGGAGCTGCTGGCGGATCTGGGCGAGGCGATCAGAGCGCGTTGAGCTGGTCCAGGAACCACTGCTGCGGCGGGAGCGCGGTGGCCGCCGCGGCCAGGCGCTTGGTGCGGTCGGCGCGCTCCTCGTCGGGCATGGTGAGGCCCGCGTGGAGGGCGTCGGCCGTCTCGATGACGTCGTACGGGTTCACGGAGATCGCGTCGTCGGCCAGTTCGCTGTGGGCGCCGGCCTCGCGGGACAGGACGAGCGCGCAGCCGTGGTCGGAGACCACCGGGACTTCCTTGGCCACCAGGTTCATGCCGTCCCGGATGGGGTTCACCAGGGCGACGTCGGCCAGCCGGTAGGCGGCGAGGGAGCGCGGGAAGTCGTCGTTGACGTGCAGGATCAGTGGTTGCCAGGTGGGGGTGGCGAATTCGGTGTTGATCGCTTCGGCGAGTTGCTCCACCCGGGCCGTGTAGTCGCGGTACTCGGCGAGGTCCGTGCGGGACGGGTAGGCGAAGGCGATGTGCACGACGCGGTCGTGCCACTCCGGGCGCGTGCGCAGGAGGTGGCGGTAGGCGAGCAGGCCCCGGACGATGTTCTTGCTGAGTTCGGTGCGGTCGACCCGGACGATCGTGCGCCGGTCGCCGACGGCCTCGCGCAGGGCGGCGAGGCGCTCGTCGACGTCCGGGCGGTGGGCGCGCTCGCGCAGGAAGTCGGCGTCGGCGCCCAGGGCGTGCACGCCGAGGCGGGTCGTGCGGCCGTCGTGGGTGATGGTGAGGGCGTCGTGGTCGACGGTCGCGTGCAGGATCTCCTCGCAGCACGCGGCGAAGGCCCTCGCCCAGCGTTCGGTGAGGAAGCCGGCCCGGTCGGCGCCGAGGATGCCGGTGAGGACGGCCCTGGCCACGTCGTCCGGGAGGAGCCGGAAGTACTCGGGCGGGGCCCACGGGGTGTGGGAGAAGTGGCCGATGCGCAGGTCGGGGCGGGCCGCGCGGAGCAGGGCCGGGGTGAGGGACAGGTGGTAGTCCTGGACCAGGACGGCGGCGTTCGGGGCGGCCTCGGCCGCGAGGGCGTCCGAGAAGGCCCGGTTGTACGTCTCGTAGGCGGCCCACTCGGTGCGGAAGCCGGCGTCGAAGGCGGGGGCGGTGGGCGTGGCGTAGAGCAGGTGGCTGACGAACCAGAGGGTCGAGTTGGCGACGCCGTTGTAGGCGCGGGCGAAGGTCTCCGGGTCGATGTCCAGCATCCGGACGGCCTGTCCGCCGACGTCGTGGCCGGCCAGGTCGAGGCGGCCGTGGGGGGCTTCGCGGGCGGCCCGGCGGTCCGCGTCGCCCAGGGCGGCGCACACCCAGACGGCGTTCGGGTCGTCGATCGCGGAGAGGCCGGAGACCAGGCCTCCGCCACCGCGTTTGAGGGTCAGCGTGCCGTCGTCCGCGGTGCTGAAGGAGACCGGTCCGCGGTTGGACGCCACCAGCACGGTCGCGCTCGAACGTTTGGTCGATGAATCGGCCATGAGTCCTCTTCTGGGTCTACCCGTTCACCCTTCGGGGTGGAATCCGAGCGTACGGCGGAGCGGAGCGCAGCGCGGCCGTACCGTCGAAGACCTGCGACATGCAGCGGTCAGGGCTTGGCCGCCATGAGGCTCCGCAGGGGTCGAGTGGGAAGCCTCCTCGTCGAGAGGGGGAGGAGTCACGGTTGGTACGTTGCCGGTCGGCAGACGTCGCAAACCAATCGCCGGACAACCGGCGAGATCGCAGCGGCCGCACTGTTCGGGTCTGTCACCCGTCGGTGCGGCGCTTCGCGTACTCGGGGACGGTGTGCATCGGGGGGCGTTCCGTGGCCGTCACGGGGTGCGTGTGGGCGGTGAACGCGCGGGTCTCCGGGTCGCGGGTGAACTGGGTGAGCAGCGGGTGGACGAGGTCGGCCGAGGCCTTGAGGCGGTGGGCGCGGTCGAGGCGTTCCAGCGCGGTGCGGTAGATGGTGGCGGCCATCCGGCCGAGGGCCTGGCCGTCCTGGTGGCGGTGGTGGCGGACGCCGACGTCGACCTGGGCCAGGGCGTCGAGGCCGACGAGCTCCAACGCGTCGACCAGGAGGCCGAGTTCGACGCCGTAGCCGGTGGGGAAGGGGAGCCGTTCGAGCAGTACGCGGCGGGCCGCGTACTCACCGCCGAGCGGCTGGACGAAACCGGCGAGTTCCGGCCAGTGCAGGTTGAGGAGGGGGCGGGCGACCAGTTCCGTCACCCGGCCACCGCCGGCCGGGAAGACCGCGTCGGGGTCCCCGGCGGAGCCGCTGACTTCGAGCGGGCGGTCGTACATGGCCTTGACCAGCTGGATGTCCGGCTCGGTGAGCAGCGGGCCGACGGTGCCGGAGACGAAGGCGGGGTCGAACTCGCGCAGGTCGGCGTCGACGAAGCAGACGATGTCGCCGCGGGTGACCAGCAGCGAGCGCCACAGCACCTCGCCCTTGCCGGGCACGGCGGGCAGCCGGGGCAGGATCCCGTCGCGCGGCACGACCCGGGCGCCGGCCGCGGCGGCCACGGCGGCGGTGTCGTCGGCGGAGCCGGAGTCGACGACGACGAGCTCGTCGACGAGGGGGAGGCGCTCCATCAGCTCGCGCCGGATCGTGCGGACGATGTCGCCGACGGTGGCCGACTCGTCGAGGGCGGGCAGGACGACGCTGACGGTGTGGCCGGTGCGGCGCTTGGCCGCCAGGAGGGTGTCGACCGGCCGGTCGGCCGCACTCCACGAGCGGCGGCCCAGCCAGGAGGCCGCCTGCGGGAGGAGTGCGGGGGTCGGTTCGGCGGGCACGGGACTCTCCTCGGCGGATCGGGGTGGAACGGGCCATCTCGCGTGGCGGACGGTCCCTTTCGGGCTCGGCGCCTTCGGATACAGTCTTCGTACAGCGGTCGGACCTTCGCACGCCGGGGTCACCGCTGACGACAACTTCACATGCTCATCCAGAGGGACTGAGGGAACGGCCCGTTGACGTCCCGGCAACCTTCTCGCGCGGCTTTCACCAGGCCCCGGCGGGACAGGTGCCAATTCCGGCCCGTGGTGCGCCCGCACCACGGGGAAGATGAGGAGAGAGGCCTCCGCCATCATGGCTATCGACACAGTCGCACCCGCATCCGTGGATCTCGGCCCCGCCACCGCCCTGTCCTGTCGGGAGTGCGGCACCCGCTTCCCGCTCGGTCCGAGCTTCGCCTGTGTGGAGTGCTTCGGGCCGCTGGAGATCGCGTACGAGTTCGGGAGCGAGGCCGCCGAGGAGCTGCGCAAGCGCATCGAGGCCGGGCCCGCGTCGATCTGGCGCTACGCGCCGCTGCTGCCGGTGCCCGCGGACGTCGCTTCGAAGCCGAACCTGAATCCCGGCTGGACCCCGCTGGTCAAGGCGGACAACCTCGGTCGCGAGCTCGGGTTCACCGCGAACCTGTACGTGAAGGACGACTCGGGGAACCCGACGCACTCGTTCAAGGACCGCGTGGTGGCCTGCGCGATCGAGGCCGCGCGCGCCTTCGGCTACACCACGCTCTCCTGCTCGTCGACCGGCAACCTGGCCGGTGCGGTGGGTGCGGCGGCGGCCCGGGCCGGGTTCCGCTCGTGCGTGTTCATCCCGCACGACCTGGAGCAGGGCAAGGTCGTCATGGCCGGTGTGTACGGCGGCGAGCTGGTCGGCATCGAGGGCAACTACGACGACGTGAACCGCTTCTGCTCGGAGCTGATCGGCGACCCGGCCGGCGAGGGCTGGGGCTTCGTCAACGTCAACCTCCGCCCGTACTACGGCGAGGGCTCCAAGACGCTCGCGTACGAGATCTGCGAGCAGCTCGGCTGGCGGCTGCCGGAGCAGATCGTCATCCCGATCGCCTCGGGCTCGCAGCTCACGAAGATCGACAAGGGCCTGCAGGAGCTGATCAAGCTCGGGCTGGTCGAGGACCGGCCGTACCGGATCTTCGGCGCCCAGGCCGAGGGCTGCTCGCCGGTCTCCGCGGCGTTCAAGGCCGGCCGGGACGTGATCAAGCCGGTGAAGCCGGACACCATCGCCAAGTCGCTGGCGATCGGCAACCCGGCGGACGGCCCGTACGTGCTGGACATCGCGCGGCGCACCGGCGGAGCGGTCGAGGACGTCACCGACGCCGAGGTGGTGGCCGCCATCCGGCTGCTGGCCCGCACCGAGGGCATCTTCGCCGAGACCGCGGGCGGCGTGACCGTCGGCGTGCTCAAGAAGCTGGTCGAGACCGGGCAGCTGGATCCGGCCAAGGAGACCGTCGCGATCAACACCGGTGACGGCCTCAAGACCCTGGACGCCGTCGCCGATGCCGGGATGACCGCGGTCATCCGCCCGACGCTGGAGTCCTTCCGCACCGCCGGCCTCGCGTCCGCCTGATTCCCCCACGAGGAGAGCCACCCATGAGCGCCACCGTCCGCATCCCCACCATCCTGCGCACCTACACCGGCGGGTCCGCCGAGGTCACCGCCGACGGCGGGACCCTGGGCGACGTCATCGCCGACCTGGAGAAGAACCACGCGGGCATCTCCGCGCGCATCCTGGACGACACCGGCAAGCTGCGCCGTTTCGTGAACGTGTACGTGAACGACGACGACGTGCGATTCGCCGAGGGACTGGCGACCGAGATCAAGGACGGTGCCAGCGTCTCGATCATTCCGGCGGTGGCCGGCGGCTGCTGAGCCGCGCCCCGCTCCGACCGGCCACCCGCGTGCACGGAATTCCGCATTCCGTGCGCGGGGGCGGCCGCTCGCATTTCGGCGGGAATATTTCCCGGTCGAGTGGGAGTAGAGTGTCGCTCGGCCGGGAACAAGGGTCCCCCTCACCCTCCCCGTGCGAACCGCCGCTCCGCCGTCCGTCCGTTGAGACCGCCCGGGGACCGGGTCCGGGAAACATGTCACGCGGATGTCAGAATTCTCCAGGGGATTTGTGTAATCCGTCCGCTATGTCCGGCGTGAATTGCGGAGTTCCTTCCGATTCGGCCCGTCCTGTCCCTTGACGCGGACCCGGAATTCACCGCGGAGGGCCCTGTTGCAGAGGGCGTCGATCCGGATACATTCAGCCGCGGTCGACGCAATCACCCGCTCACGGATGTCGTTCGGGGCGGTTGATCGCGGCGTGCACGGCTGCGCCCAGGGGGGGTTCCCCGGGCCGGCCTTCACAACCAACCCGGGCCCGCGACCTGCGGGACCGTGAAGGGCCAGCACAGCACTAGGGGAGTTCGGAATGGCTCAGGGCACCGTCAAGTGGTTCAACGCGGAGAAGGGCTACGGCTTCATCGCGGTCGACGGTGGTGCGGACGTCTTCGTCCACTACAGCGCGATCCAGATGGACGGCTACCGCACCCTCGAGGAGGGCCAGCGGGTCGAGTTCGAGATCTCCCAGGGACAGAAGGGCCCGCAGGCGGACATGGTCCGCGCGGTCTGACCCCTTCCGGCTCCAGGAGCTCGGCGCGGCCCACGGCTGGTGACCACTCGCTTCTCGACGGGCCCGCGCGACACGCGTCGTGCGGGCCCGTCGGCGTTCCCGCGGCGGCTCCCGGCTTGGCGATTGGGCTTGCACTCGACCACCCGGAGTGCTAATCATTGGCGTTAGCACTCACAGCTTGAGAGTGACAGCGGACCGGGTCGGTGAGGCCCTGGGAGCGGTAGGGGAATAGACCCCCGCACACCTTGGCCGTCCGTCGCGGGCACCCCTTGGTCCGAGCAGTCGACCGTGTCCCGGAGGACCACTTCAGATGGCCAAGATCATCGCCTTTGATGAGGAAGCTCGCCGCGGCCTTGAGCGTGGCATGAACCAGCTCGCCGACGCAGTGAAGGTCACGCTCGGCCCCAAGGGTCGCAACGTCGTGCTGGAGAAGAAGTGGGGCGCCCCCACGATCACCAACGACGGTGTCTCCATCGCCAAGGAGATCGAGCTCGAGGACCCGTACGAGAAGATCGGCGCGGAGCTCGTCAAGGAGGTCGCCAAGAAGACGGACGACGTCGCGGGTGACGGCACCACCACCGCCACCGTGCTCGCCCAGGCCCTGGTTCGCGAGGGTCTGCGCAACGTCGCCGCCGGCGCCAACCCGATGGCCCTGAAGCGCGGCATCGAGAAGGCCGTCGCCGCCGTCTCGGACCAGCTCCTGGCCCAGGCCACCGACGTGGAGACCAAGGAGCAGATCGCCTCCACCGCCTCCATCTCGGCCGCCGACACCCAGATCGGCGAGCTCATCGCCGAGGCCATGGACAAGGTCGGCAAGGAAGGCGTCATCACCGTCGAGGAGAGCAACACCTTCGGTCTGGAGCTCGAGCTCACCGAGGGCATGCGCTTCGACAAGGGCTACATCTCCGCCTACTTCGCCACCGACCTGGAGCGGATGGAGGCGACGTTCGAGGACCCGTACATCCTCATCGCCAACTCCAAGATCGGCGGCATCAAGGACCTGCTCCCGCTGCTGGAGAAGGTCATGCAGAGCGGCAAGCCGCTCGTCATCATCGCCGAGGACGTCGAGGGCGAGGCCCTCTCGACCCTGATCGTCAACAAGATCAAGGGCGTCTTCAAGTCCGTCGCCGTCAAGGCCCCGGGCTTCGGCGACCGCCGCAAGGCCATGCTCCAGGACATCGCCACCCTCACCGGCGGCACCGTGATCTCCGAGGAGGTCGGCCTGAAGCTGGAGAACGCCGGTCTGGACCTCCTGGGCGGCGCCCGCAAGGTCGTCATCACCAAGGACGAGACCACGATCGTCGACGGTGCCGGCGAGAGCGAGATGGTCGCGGGCCGCGTGAACCAGATCCGCGCCGAGATCGAGAACAGCGACTCGGACTACGACCGCGAGAAGCTCCAGGAGCGCCTCGCCAAGCTGGCCGGCGGCGTGGCCGTCATCAAGGCCGGCGCGGCCACCGAGGTGGAGCTCAAGGAGCGCAAGCACCGCATCGAGGACGCCGTCCGCAACGCCAAGGCCGCCGTCGAGGAGGGCATCGTCGCCGGTGGTGGCGTCGCCCTGCTGCAGGCCGCCGTCGCGTTCGACAAGCTGGAGCTCGAGGGCGACGAGGCCACCGGTGCCAACATCGTCCGCGTGGCGCTGGAGGCCCCGATCAAGCAGATCGCGACCAACGCCGGCCTCGAGGGCGGCGTCGTGGTGGAGAAGGTGCGCAACCTCCCCGCCGGTCACGGCCTGAACGCCGCCACCAACGAGTACGTCGACCTGATCGCCGTGGGCATCATCGACCCGGCCAAGGTGACCCGCTCGGCGCTGCAGAACGCCGCCTCGATCGCGGCCCTGTTCCTGACCACCGAGGCCGTCATCGCCGACAAGCCGGAGAAGGCCGCGGCCCCGGCCGGCGGCATGCCGGGCGGTGACATGGACTTCTGATCCGGGTCGTACGACCGGATCGGTGTTCCGATCGCGTGGGCGGTTCCCTTCGGGGGGCCGCCCACGCGGCGTTGTTTGGGAGAATCGACGGATGGCTGACATCGAGACCGCCCTGCACGAGGCCCGTGCGCAGATCCTGTCCGACCTCACCGCGCGGGACGTGGCGGACGCCGCCGTCGTCTCGCTCGTGGAGCAGGCCGTCACGCACCGGCGGTGGTGGCTGGAGCAGTGGCCGGACGGCACCGAGTACGTGCTCGGGCTGGTCGCCCAGGACGTCCAGGACGCGCTGCTGGAGGCGTACGGGCGCTGGCCGCTGTGCACCGCCTGCGCGGCCGACGGGAACCCGCACGCGCTGAGCGTGGAGCCGGAGCTGGGGCCGGACCCGCACTGGGTGTGCGGCAAGCAGGGCGCCGCCGTCGCGCCGGTCGGCAAGTTGGTCTAGGACACGCCCTGGTTCTCCAGTAGTTCGAGTTCGGCCGCCAGGTTGGCCCGCGCGGGCGCGGTGAGGCGCTCGTGGGCGGCCGGGGTGCGGTAGAGCGCGGGCAGGGCGAGGAGTCGGCGCAGGACGGCCGCCCGGCCCGCCCGGAAGTCCGGCTCGGGCACGAAGCCGTACTCCTCGCGGACGGCGTCCGCGTAGGCCGCGTACGCCTCGGGGGTGCCGCCGAGCACGGCGAGGTCCGCGTCGCACAGCACCTCGCCGTCGCGGTCGCCCGGAGCGGGGTCGTGGGTGACGGTGAGCAGGACGAGGCGCTCGACCTCGGCCGTCCGCGCGGCGGGCAGACCGGCGGCGGTCAGGGCCCGGACCGCGAGCGCCGCGCTGCGCTCCTCGTTCTCGGAGCGGTCGGGCCGGTAGACGGCGTCGTGGAACCAGGCGGCGAGGCGGACGGCGTCCGGGTCGGCGGCGTGCGCGGCGAGGCCGTCGACGTGCCGCAGGACCGCGCGCAGGTGGTCGGCGGTGTGGTACCTGCGCTGCGGCTCGGCCCAGCGCCGGAGCAGCTCCCGCCCGTACGGCTCGGGGTCGACGGTGGTGCCGCAGCGGTGCAGCAGGGCGGTCCAGTCGGCGAGCAGGTCCTCGGTGTTCGGCATGGGCGCCATTGTGCTGGTCGTGTAACGGACGCCTCTCCGGGGGGACCGGTGCTGGACCTATATGCCGGTTGACGATATATGTAGACGCATGACAGAACGCTCGATGCAGGAGCCGACGCTGCTGCTGCTCACCGCACTGGCCGACGCGCCCAGGCACGGTTACGCGCTCATCCAGGAGATCTCCGAGATCTCCGACGGCCGGGTCAAGATGCGCACCGGCACCCTCTACGGCGCCCTCGACCGCCTGCTCCAGCAGGGCCTGATCGAGGTCGCCGCCGAGGAGATCGTGGACGGCCGGGCCCGCCGCACCTACGCGCTGACCGGCCCCGGCCGGACGGCGCTCGCCACCGAGGCGGAGCGGCTGCGGTCGGTCGCGGCCGAGGCGGAGCGCCGGCTGGCCACCGTCCGGTCGGCGCTGAAGGGGAAGCCCGGGACCGCGCTGCGGACCTTGACGAGGGGGAGTTTCGCATGACCACACCCACGATCGGAGCGCCCTCGGGCGCGCTGCGGGCCGCTCTCCAGCTGTACCCGTCCCGGTACCGCCGCGAGCGCGGCGAGGAGATCGCCGCCGTCTTCGCCGACGCCACGGCCGAGGCCGACCGCTCGGCCGTCGCCCGGGAGGTCTTCGACCTGGCCGCGTACGGGCTGCGGGTGCGGCTCGGGCTGACCGGCTCCGGGATGCTCGGGCGGGTGCTCGGGCTCGCCGCGCCGATGGTGGCCGGCGCGCTGGCCGGTTCGGGGCTGGTCCCGTGGGTCACCGACCCGGACGGGGCCTCCTTCAAGCTCACCTGGGACCACTCGTACACCACGTGGGCCACGATCCTCGCGCCGCCGGTGACCGCGCTGCTGCTCGCGATCGCGGCGCTGCTCGGGCGGTGGACGGCCGTGCGCGTCGTCGCCTCGATCCAGGCGGTGCTCGGACTGGCCGTCCTGGCGCAGGCGTTCACCGGGCCGGTGTTCTTCGACCTGTGGTGGGCCGGGTACGTCGGCATGGCGACCCTGCCGGCCGCCCTGGCCGCCGTCCTGCTGCTCGCGGCGCCGACGGACCTGCTGCCGAAGCCGGGTTGGCGCACCCGCGGGGTGGTGCTGGCCTCGGTGGTCGGTGGCGCCGGGCTGGTGTGGCTCCAGCGCTGGGACGACACCACCTTCCCGCTGGACTCGCAGTGGTTCGCGGTGCTGCTGCTCGTGCCGGTGCTGCTGACCTTCACCGCTCTGCGCGGCAAGGAGTTCCCGGCCGCCGTGGGCGTCGCGGTGCTGTCGCTGACGACGTTCGCGAGCCTGTTCAACATCTGGCGCGAGTCGGGCGGGTTCTCCCGGCTGCTGCCGGTCGCGCTGCCGGTGATCGGGCTGATGGTGATCGCCGCGGTGGCGATGCACAGGATCGGGCGGGGCGGCACGGGCGGCCCCGGCGGCGGCGACGTCGACGAGGAGCGCGCCGCGGCGTGACCCCGAGCCGGTCGCCGGGGCCGGTGACCGGAAGCGGGCGGCGGGCTCGCCGGGGGTGGGCGGATGTGGCAGGCTACGGATATGTCTAGACCAATTTTCGAAGTCATCGCGCTGACCCCCCAGGACGCCCGGGCCGCCGAGTCGGGCGGCGCCGACCGGCTCGAACTGGTCACGGACATGGCCGCCGACGGACTCTCCCCGTCCGTCGAGGACTTCGCCCGGATCCGGGCCGCCGTCGACCTGCCGCTGCGCGTCATGCTCCGCCTCCGGGACGGCTTCGCGCCGGGCGACCTGGACGAGCTGCGCGCCCGCGCCGCCGGGCTCCGCGCCGAGGGGGCCGAGGAGTTCGTCCTCGGCTTCCTCGACGCGGACGGCGCCGTCGACCTCGCCGCCACCGCGGCGGTCGCGGACGCGGTGGCCGGCTGCCGGTGGACCTTCCACCGGGCGATCGACCACAGCGCCGACCGGGCCGCCGTCCGCGCGGCCGTCGGCGCGCTGCCCGGACTGGACACCTTCCTCACCTCGGGCGCGCCGGGCGGCGTGGACGCCGGGCGCGAGGTGCTCCTCGCGGAACTGGCCAGGAAGGCCGAACCCGGGTACGGGCAGCGGATCCTGATCGGCGGCGGCCTGCGGGCCGAGCACGTGCCGGAGCTGCGGGCGGCCGGCTTCGACGCCTTCCACGTCGGCGGCGCGGTCCGCGCCGGCGGGTGGCAGGCGCCGGTCGACGCGGCGAAGGTCGCCGAGTGGCGGGCCCTGATCGACGGCTGAGCGTGGAAGCGCCGACAGCCGGTCGACCGGTGTCCGTCGCGCGCGGGAGGGGCCGGTCCGGATGCGGGCCGGCCCCTCCGCCGCTATCCGAGCTGTTCGGGCAGCGGCTCCGCGTGCAGGACGGTCAGGCCCGAGACGGCGCGGGTGAGCGCCACGTACAGGCGGCGCAGGCCGGTGCGCTCGTCCGGTTCGCCGGCGATCACGGCGGCCGGCTCGTCCAGCACCACGTAGTCGTACTCCAGACCCTTGGCCAGTGAGGCCGGGACGAGCGTCAGCCGGGCCTCGGCGCTGGTCTCGGCGCCGGGGGAGAGGTGCGGCAGGCCGGCCGCGGCCAGCGCCTCGGCGAACAGCGGGACGCGCGCGTCGGCGGCGATCAGGCCGGTCGAACCCTCGTGCTCCAGGGCCCGCCGGCAGGCCTCGACCACCGCCTCCGTCAGCTCCCCGTCCGCGACCCGGCGGATCGCCAGCGACCCCGCGGTGTCGCGCACCGAGGTCGCCGGGGCCAGGCCGGGGGCGATCGCGGGCAGCAGCCGGGAGGCGTACGCGATGACCTCTTCCGGCACCCGGAAGCCCTTGGTGAGCTCCTCGACGTGGGCGCCCGGCTTGCCCAGGTGGTGCAGGGCGTCCGGCCAGCTCGCGGTGGCCCACGGGGTGGTGCCCTGGGCGAGGTCGCCGAGGACGGTCGCCGAGCCGGTGGTGCAGCGGCGGCCGACCGCGCGGTACTGCATCGGGGAGAGGTCCTGGGCCTCGTCCAGCACCACGTGCCCGAGCGAGGGCGTGCGCTGGACCAGGTCGCCGGCCTCGTCGACCAGGACGGCGTCCGCCGCCGTCCAGCGGGCCGTCTTCACCGAGCGGCCGGGCTTGGGCCACAGCACCGCCCGCTGCTCCTCGGCGGTGAGCACGCCCTCGGCGCACGCGGCCAGGAACTCCGGGTCGGAGAGCAGCCGCAGCACCAGCTTGGCCGGGTCGACCGGCGGCCAGCACTGCTTGACGACGGCCTTGACCGCGGAGTTGCGGGCCACCGCGTCCTGCACCCGGTCGTCCGGGGCCTCGCCGGACTGCTCCATCTTCAGCAGCACGGTGTGCGCGATGCGCTGCGGCAGCGCCTCGCCGGCGGCGCCGTAGCGGGTGTCTCGTCCCTTCAACTCCTCGATGATCTCCGCCAGTTCGTGGACGGGGACGCGCCAGCGGCGGGAGCCGCGGACCACCACGCAAGGCTCGGTGGGCAGCGCGATGCCCGAGCGGACGGCCCGGCGCAGCACCTCGGCCATCCGGGCGTCGCCCTTCAGCCGGGCCGACTCGGGGGTGTCCTCGCCCCTGACCTCGACGTGCCCGACCAGCTGCTGCACGGTGGCCTGCGCGACGTCGAGCTCCCCGAGGGCGGGCAGGACCTGCTCGATGTAGGAGAGGAACGCGTTGTTCGGGCCGATCACCAGCGTGCCGGTGCGGGCGAGGCGCTCGCGGTGCGCGTACAGCAGGTACGCGACGCGGTGCAGGCCGACGGCGGTCTTCCCGGTGCCGGGGGCGCCCTGGACGCAGATGGTGCCCGTGACGTCGGAGCGGACGATCTCGTCCTGCTCGGGCTGGATGGTGGCGACGATGTCGCGCATCGGGCCGACGCGGGGCTTCTCGATCTCGGCGGCGAGGAGGGCGGAGGAGGTTTCCGTCTCCTCGGGGTCGGTGAGGTGCTCGTCCTCGTACGCGGTGAGCTCGCCGCCGGTGTAGCCGAAGCGGCGGCGGCGCTCGACGTCCATCGGCTCGGTGAGGCTGGCCCGGTAGAACGGCTGGGAGACCGGCGCGCGCCAGTCGATCACCATCGGGTCGCCGTCGGCGTCGTGCACGTGGCGGCGGCCGATGTAGAAGTTCTCTCCTCCGCCGCCCTCGGACAGCTCCTCGCTGATCGCGTGCAGGTAGTCGAGGCGGCCGAAGAACAGCGGGGTGTCGGCGAGGTCGGCCAGGGCGGCGATCCTGGCCTCGATCTGGTTCTGGAGGACGGCGGCGGACACCCAGGTGCCGGTCACGTCGCGCAGGTCCAGCGACTGGACGTCCTCGCGCATCGCTCGCAGCGCGGACCGGGACGCGGCCAGGTGGTCGCGTTCGCGCTGGAGGGGGTCGGTGGTGGGGGTGGCGGGCACGGCGAACCTTCCCGGCTGCCCCGGTGGCGGGCGCAGCGGATCGATGGAGCTCACGGTGGGTACGGCCGGCCGGTTGCCGTGCGGTCGGCGCCTCCCCCGGCTGCCTGCGGGACTTCAGCAGGTACCACGGTTCGGGAGGGGGCAGACGGACGATCTTAGACCTGTCCGTCTCGGGGTTCCAGCCCCGCAGCTCTCAGGGGTGCGCATACACCCGGAGGACGAGGTCCGGCCCGGCGGATGCGGCCTTTGGAGTGATGCCTTCGGCCGGTCGGGTGCCTACCGTTGAAGACATGAGCACACGGAACCCCAGCACAGCCCCGGCCGGTGCCACCGCCCTCCCGGGCCGCCACCGCAACCCGCTCGCCACCGCCGTCCGCAACGTCGGGATCGCCCTGGACACCGCCGCGCGCGTGATCTTCCTCGGGCGCGACGGTGTCCGGTACTGAACCCCGCTAGAGCACGTCGTCCGCGTCGATGATGCGGTAGGCGTAGCCCTGCTCGGCCAGGAAGCGCTGCCGGTGCGCGGCGAAGTCCTGGTCCACGGTGTCCCGGGCGACCACCGAGTAGAAGTGCGCCGCGTGGCCGTCCGCCTTCGGGCGCAGGACGCGGCCGAGGCGCTGGGCCTCCTCCTGGCGGGAGCCGAAGGTCCCGGAGACCTGGATGGCCACCGTGGCCTCGGGCAGGTCGATCGAGAAGTTCGCGACCTTGGAGACCACGAGGACGCCGATCTCCTTGTTCCGGAACGCGTCGAACAGCTTCTCGCGCTGCGCGTTGCTGGTCTCGCCCTTGATCACCGGAGCGTCGAGCGCCTCCCCGAGCTCGTCCAGCTGGTCGATGTACTGGCCGATGATCAGCGTCTGGTCCTTCTCGTGCTTCCTGACCAGCGCCTCCACCACCCGCCGCTTGGTCGCCGTCGTGGCGCAGAAGCGGTAGCGCTCCTCCGGTTCGGCGGTCGCGTAGGCGAGCCGCTCGGAGTCGGTCAGGGTGACCCGCACCTCGCAGCAGTCGGCGGGCGCGATGTAGCCCTGCGCCTCGATCTCCTTCCACGGCGCGTCGAAGCGCTTGGGGCCGATGAGGCTGAACACGTCGCCCTCGCGGCCGTCCTCGCGCACGAGCGTCGCGGTCAGGCCGAGGCGCCGGCGGGCCTGGAGGTCGGCGGTGAACTTGAACACCGGCGCGGGCAGCAGGTGGACCTCGTCGTAGACGACCAGGCCCCAGTTGCGGGCGTCGAACAGCTCCAGGTGCGCGTACACGCCCTTCCGCTTGGTCGTCATCACCTGGTAGGTGGCGATGGTGACCGGGCGGATCTCCTTCTTCGTGCCGCTGTACTCGCCGATCTCGTCCTCGGTGAGCGAGGTGCGCTTGACCAGCTCGTGCTTCCACTGCCGGGCCGAGACGGTGTTGGTGACCAGGATCAGCGTGGTCGACTTCGCCTCCGCCATCGCGGCGGCGCCGACCAGCGTCTTGCCGGCGCCGCAGGGCAGCACGACGACGCCGGAGCCGCCGTGCCAGAAGCCCTCGACGGCCTGCGCCTGGTACGGGCGCAGCTGCCAGCCGTCCTGCTCCAGGTCGATGGGGTGCGCCTCGCCGTCCACGTACCCGGCGAAGTCCTCGGCGGGCCAGCCGAGTTTGAGCAGCACCTGCTTGATCTGGCCGCGCTCGGAGGGGTGCACGACCACGCTGTCCGGGTCGACCCGGGCGCCGACCAGCGGGACGATCTTCTTGGAGCGCAGCACCTCCTCCAGGACCGGCCGGTCGGTGGTGGTGAGCACGAGCCCGTGGACGGGGTGCTTGTTGAGCTGGAGGCGCCCGTAACGGGCCATGGTGTCGGCCACGTCCACCAGCAGCGCGTGCGGCACCGGGTAGCGCGAGTACGTCACCAGGGCGTCGACCACCTGCTCCGCGTCGTGCCCGGCGGCCCGCGCGTTCCACAGCCCGAGCGGCGTCACCCGGTACGTGTGCACGTGCTCGGGCGCCCGCTCCAGTTCGGCGAAGGGCGCGATGGCGCGGCGGCAGTCGGAGGCCTTGGGGTGGTCGATCTCCAGGAGAAGAGTTTTGTCGCTCTGGACGATGAGCGGTCCGTCGTTCACGCGGGGGAGCCCTCCACTGGCTGACAGGGTGGTTTGACGCAGACCCTCCAGTGTCGCTCATTCCGCGGTGAACGTGGGTGGGCTACTTCCACTCGTACAGGACGGCCTTGCCGTTGCCCTGGGGGTCGTTCTCGAACTCGAACAGGCCGACCAGGTCGTTGAGGCGCAGGAAGGCGTCCGCGGAGCTCTCGAAGTAGATGCTGCCGCGCCAGCGGACGGCGCCGCCCTCGGTGAAGTGGCCGATGCCGCTGCCGTGCCAGCTGTAGGCCTCGCCCTTGTCGGACATGCCGATGCCCTGGCCCTCGCCGAACAGCGAGCCGTCGGGGCGGAGCTCGGCCTCGTAGGTGACGAACTCCCGGGCGGGGTGGCCGAGGACCTGGCCGGTGCCGGTCATCGAGACTTCCAGTGCGGGGCTGCCGACCGTGGCGAGGACCCGCCGGCCGCTCTCCGTGGTGGTGAACTCCGCTATCCGATCGCCGAGCATGGTGGATGCCTCCTTGTCGGGTGCCCCTGTCTCCGGACTACGCCGGGTGCGCCCGGGCCGCAACCGCGTGGTGACCACGGCGGGTGTCGCTCGTTGGGCCGGGCATGAACAAGTCGAAGCGTGTTCTCACCGCCCTCGCCCTCATGGGGACGGCCTTCGCCGCCACCGCCTCCTCCGCCGGCTCGGCGCACGCCCTCGCGGGCATCGGGGAGGGGCCGGGCGGGCTGCTCGCCGCGCCCGGGTTCCTGCTGGCGGACACCGTCACCGGGGGCGAACTGCCGGTCGGGCAGGGGCAGATCGGCACCCTGGCGGACCAGGCGGTCAAGGAGAAGATGAAGGAGTCGCAGGGGCACTGAGCCCGTTCAGTCCTCCAGTTCGGCCACGCCCGTGATGCGGTGCAGGGCGAAGGTGCGCAGCTCGTCGGCGTGGTGGTCGAAGGCGGTGACGAAGCCGCCCTCGACCTTGACCGGGTCGATGATCCGCTGGCTGGCGATGCCCTCGGCGTTGAGGTAGCCGATCCACATCCGCTCGCCGAGCAGGACGGCGGTCTGGAGGGTGGCCAGCGTCTCGGCGGCGGCCGTGCGCGGCAGCTTGCGCGGGTCGGGGGCCGGCTCGCGGCGGGTGGCGGTCGCGGCGCGGTCGCCGGCCCGGATGGCCTTGATGGCGGCGGCGAGCAGGGTGTCGTCGGGGCTCGGGGGGCCGTCCGGGACGGGCGTCGGCGCGGTGCGCGGCGGGGTGCGGTGGCTGTCCGGGCGGGTGATCAGCACGTCGCCCTCGGCGGACTCGGCGGCCGGGGCGTAGCCCATCGTGCGCAGCGTCGCGAGCAGGACGTCCGGGGCGGCCTGGGAGGCGAGGACGGTCGGGGCGAGCAGCCGCAGCCGCAGGTCGGCGGAGCGGCGGTCGGCGAGGACCTCGCCGAGCAGCGAGGTGTCGTCGCAGCGCAGGTACGAGGACGCGGCGCCGACCCGCAGGACGCCGTGCCGGCGGGCGACGTCGTCGATCAGGTACGTCAGCGGCTGCGGGACGGGCGTGCGCGAGTGCTGCTCCAGGAAGGCCCGCAGGTCGGCGGCGGTGCGTCCGGCGTCGAGGGCGCGGCGCACGGACGCCGGGGTGAACCGGTAGACGGTGGCGCCGCCCTTGGACTCGATGTCGGCGCAGAGCGCGAGCGCCTGGGCGAGCGGGGTGAGCAGCGGACCCGGGGCGATCGCGGTGAGGTCGGGCTGCAGGATGACGTGGTCGAGCGGCCGGGGCAGCAGCGGGGCCAGCACCTCGGCCGGGTCGGCCTCGGCGGTGAGCAGCGCGCGGGCGGGGGCGGCGAGGGCGCCGCGGCCGGTGATCCCCAGGAGTTCGGCCTCGGCGAGGGCCCAGCCGGCGAGGTCGTCGCGCAGTTCGTGGCCGCCCGGGCCGGTCGGGCCGCCGCGCAGCGGGCGCTGCCAGCGCAGGGTGGGCAGCAGTTCGGCGGCGGTGGCGGGGGTGCCGGGCGGGAGTTCGGCGAGCAGCGCGAGGGCGGCGCGGCGGACGGACGGGGCGAGCGTGCGGTCGAGTTCGGGGCCGAGGGCGGCGCGCGGCTTGCCCTTGCCGTCCGGGGTGCCGGTGAGGCCGGGCACGCGGGTGGCCGCGAGCCAGGCGGTGGCGAGGACGGACCAGCGCTCGGCGGTGTCCTGCTGGAGCCAGGTGTCGTACGCCGGGGTCGGGGCCCAGCACTCGTCGGCCTCGCCGTCCGGGGCCAGCAGGCCAGCGGTGTAGGCGAGTTCGAGCCAGAAGGGGGTCTGCTGCTCGGTGGTCTCCAGGGCCTGGGCGGTGCGCTTGAGGTCGCGCACGCCGAGGCCGCCCGCGCGCAGGGTGGGCGGCGGGGTGAGGCCCCACAGGTCGAGCAGCTCCTCGACGGTCTTGACGGCGGTGTGGGCCTGGCCGGCGGCGGCGCTGTCCACAGCCTGTGGATCGCGCGGTGGAGCGGCGGGCCGGGGCTCGGGCTGGGCGGGCTCGACGGTGCGGTGGGTGCGCCCGCCGCGCAGGTGCAGGGCGAGTTCGCGCGGCAGGACGACGCTGCCGGGGCCGCTCGGCAGCAGCAGGCCGCGGGCGAGCAGCCACTCGACGGGGCTCTGCGCGTCCTCGGCGGTGACCGGGCGGGCCGCGTCCGGGACGGTGCCGGTGGGCGGGCCCCAGACGAGGCGCTCCAGCAGCCGCAGCGCCGGCTCGGGGGCGGTGGCGAGCAGGGCGTCGCAGCGGGCGCGGTCGGCGAGCAGCGCGGTGAGCGCGGCGACGGCGGTGACCGGGTCCGGCGTCGCGGGCCGGCCGGCGGAGGCGAGCAGCTGCTGCAGCCGGGCCGGGGACATGCCCATGGTGGCGTCGGCGAGCGTCGGGCCGAGGCCGGTGCGTCCGGGATTGGCGGCGGTCGGCGCGAGCGCCTCGCGGACGGCGAGGACCAGGCGCAGCCCGTTGTCCGGACCCCACAGCAGGGCGCGGTCGCGCAGGGTGGCGATCGCCCGGGGCAGCGCTGTGGCCACGGCGGACCGGTCGGCCGGGGTGAGCGGGGTGGCGCCCGGGTGCGGCTTGACCTTCGCGGGGCCGGTCAGCAGGGTGCGGACGGTGGTGAGCGTGGTGCCGTCCGGCGCGGTGGCCAGCGCCTCGGCGACCTGCAGGGTGAACCGGTCGAGCCGCTCCAGGGCGCGCAGCGCGGAGGCGCGCGACGACAGCCGGGCGGACAGCTGGGTGAGGTCGCCGGGCACCGGGTTGAGCAGGTCCGGGCGGGCGCGGAGCAGGGCGGCCAGACCGTCGTCCGGGCGGGCGCGCAGCTCCTCGGCGAGCGTGCGGGGGCCGGCGGCGGACCTGCCGGAGCGTTGGGGGCCCTGCTGTGTGGTCATTCGACCTAGGTTAGTCGGGTGCGGCGCCGGTGGACCCGGGGTCGGGACTCGCGTGGGTGGGGGACTGGTGGGTAGCGTCACGCCGAGGGTGGTTCGGTGGGTCGGGCAGGGTACGGGCGAGGCGGGGTGTCGGGGATGACGGACGGCGAGTGGTGGCGCAAGAGCGGGCCGTGGAGCGCGCGGTCGGGCGGTGAGTCCGCGGGGACCCGCGACGGTGCCCGGGACGGCTCCCACGACGGCTCCGACGACAGCGTGTACGACGCCGCCACTGCGCCCGGCGTGCCGGGCATGTCAGCCGTGCCGCTCGACCCGCCGCGCGAGCCCGCGGAGGAGGCCGACCCGGACGCCGTACCGCCGCCGCAGGTGATCCACTCCGGCGGGGGCGGCTGGGACCTCGTGATGCTCAACTTCTCGGACGCGCCGGCGGCCCCGCCGAAGCAGATCCCCGAGCAGCGGGCGGCGGAGGGCGACGAGCCGCCCGCGCAGCCGACTGGGCCGCAGTCGGCGGCCGGGGCGAAGCCGAAGAAGGCACGGAAGGAGAAGAAGGCCGCCAGAGCCGCCGGTTCCGCGAAGCCAGGGCAGTCCTCGAAGCCTCCGAAGAAGAGCGCACTCGCCGGCCGCCGCCCGTCCCCGCTGCTCCTGCTCGCCTCCGCCCTCCTCGCGGGCGGCGCCTGGACCGGTTTCTTCCCGGCCATGCTGGCGGGCTGGGGCCTCGGCTACCTCTCCAGCCAACTCAAGGACCTCACCCGCAAGTTCGCGATCTTCGGCATCCCGCTGATCACGATGAGCGCGTCCACCCTCTACCAGATGCGCCAGACCCAGCACGGCCAGGCGGGAGCCGGACCAGGCTCGCAGCTCGGGCAGATGACCTGGGCGTCCGCCCCGGGCGTACTGCGCCTCTCGGCGGCCCTGACGGCGGCGTTCCTGCTGCTCATGGCTCTGCGCCGCAAGCCGCAGCAGGAAGGGTGACACCTCGCAGCAACACGGCGGCCCTGCACCCTTGGATGGGGTGCAGGGCCGCTTGTGTGTTCCGGTTAGTAGACCTGGCCGGCGTAGCCGTAGATGCCGGTGTATGCGCCGCTGAGGGCGTAGGAGGGGTCGGTGGGGCGGAAGATGCCGTAGGTCATGCGGCCCTTGGCGTACCAGTCGCCGACGATGGGCTGGTCGCCGGGGTTGCCCCAGGTGGCGGTGGAGACGGTGGCGTCGTCGTGGCGCAGGGCGAAGGTGCCTGCCCGGTAGATGCCGAGCTGGAAGTGGCCGGTGGCGTCCCAGTCGCCGGCGACGGGGATGTCTCCGGGCTGGCCGAAGGCGGCGGTGGTGAGGGTGCCGTCGTCGTGGCGGACGATGAAGGTGGCGATGCCGGGCCGGTAGAGGGCGAGTTGGGCGTGGCCGTTGCCGTCCCAGTAGCCGGGGACGGGGATGTCGCCGGTGTCGCCGAAGGGGATGGCGGTGACGGTGCCGTTGTCGTGGCGCAGGGCGAAGGTGCCGTTGCGGTAGATGCCGAGCTGGTCGTGGCCGAGGCCGTCCCAGTCGGCGGTGGCGGGGAGGTCTCCGGCCTGGCCGAAGGCGACCTGGGTGATGTCGGCCTTGCAGCAGTCGCCGGTGGAGCGAAGTGCCCAGGTGCCGTTGTTGAACAGGCCGTTGGCGGCGGGCTTGCCGGTGCTCCAGCGGCCGGCGATCGCCCGGTCGGCGGGGTCGGTGAAGTTGGCGTGGGCGAAACCGTCGGCGGTGGCGCTGCGGCCGTGGTCGTCCCGGACGGTCAGTCGCACGAGGTAACGGCCGGGCTTGGCGTAGGTGTGCGTGACCGGGCCGGCGGGCTGCGACCGGAACCATTGGTACTGGCCGTCACCGAAGTCGACGCTGTAGTCCGAGACCGGCCACGGGCTGTTGTACGAGCCGGTGACCGCGATGCTCGCGGGGGCCGAGGCCGAGCGCTGGACCTGGACGGCGGCGGTGATCGGGCCGCTCGCCACGTCGGCGGGCGTGGTGGTCTTCTTGACGGTGCCGTTGCTGTCGGTAGCGGTCAGCGTGGCGGTGTACCGCCCCGCGGCGGCGTAGGTGTGCGTCAGCGGGAAGGTCGGCGCGGTCACGACCGGGCTGCCGTCCCCGAAGTCCATGGTCGTGGTGGCCGGGTACCAGGTCGAGGTCGTCCCGCCGTGGAACGTGACGGCCATGGGCTGGTCGGGCATGTACGCCCCGTGGTCCAGCGAGACCTTGAGCGGGTTCTGGTACTCGGCTGCCCCGCGGTCGTGGTAGCCCACGCCGGTGCCGGTGTTGGGCACGAGCGGGTCGTCGACGCGCGAGTTGCCGTAGATGTCCGTGTCCAGCTGGCCGGGCGCGGTGGCGTCGGCGGAGTCCACCGCCGACGAGTCGGCGCCGGGGGTCACGTCCTCCAGCATCGCGTTGTAATCGGACAACTTCGGGTCCGCCGTCAGGTCGTGCTGCCCCTGGCCGGTGGCTGCGGCGAGGTCGGCGGGTGACCGGTAGAGCGTGCCGTCCCAGGAGTAGGCGTGGGTGTCCGGGCTGTCGGTGTACAGCACGTTGTAGTCGGACCTGGTGCCGGGGACGGAGCCCGACGCCACCATCACGCCGACGCCGACGTTCACGTCGCAGTTCCGGTGGACCTGGACGATGTTGTTCACCACGGTCGAACCGGTGGAGCTGCCGGTGAGCACGATGCCGGTGCCGCAGGTGCCGCCGATGGTGTTGCTGTTCACCACGGTGCCCGGCGCACTGTCGGCGACGATGATGTTCGAGGCGCGGAAGTCGTAGACCCCGGCGAAGGCGTTGGTGGTGACGATGGTCCCGGTCACCCCGGGCTCGATGGCGACGCCCGCCCGGCCGCTGCCGCCGATCTGGTTGCGGCTGATCGTGACGTCGCGGGTCTTGCCGGTGAGGCGGACGGCCGACGTGTTGTTGTCCGGGTTGGTGGGCGGTGACGTCGTGGCCTTCGTGACCTGAGCCCCCGCACGCGTCACGGCGTTGCCGTCGACCGTGATGCGCTCGGAGTCGGCGACGAGCACCGCCTCCTCGTCGGAGTCGCTCAGCCAGAAGTTCTTGATCGTGATGTCGTGCACCCCGGATGCCACGAAGGCGTGCGGTGCCTTCGTGGTCGACGGGTACCCGCCGGGGGCGATCTCGACGTGCGGCCGACGGCCGATGGGGGAACCCTCGCCCTGGATCGTGATCGGGTGCCCCGGGGTGCCGGACTGCTTCAGCGTGACCTGTTCCGTGTACTGGAACCCGCCGACCCGGATGGTCTGGCCCGGCTGCGCCGCGTCGGCGGCGGCCTGGATGCTGCAGAACGGCCGGCCCATCTCGGTGCCCGGGCCGCTGTCCGAGCACGACGTGGGGTTGTTGTTGTCCACGTACAGGTACGCGGGATCGGCATGCGCGGCCATGGCCGGCAGCGCGCTCACGATGACGGTCGAGCTCACGAGTGCGGCGGCGAGGCCGACGCGACGTCTGCTGGGCACTGCTTGATCCCCCTGGGGTGTGCGGAGCGCGCCGGGCCGCCGCCTGTGTTCGGGCGTGGAACGTTCGACCGGCGCGAGCGCGAACGATATCCAAGGCGGCGGACACCACCCTGCGGTGGGGGCCGGTTCGAACAGCCCGGCAGCCCCGCCCCTCCGGTGTGAGGCTGCGAGCCAGAGCGGCCCTGCACCCTTGGGTGGGGTGCAGGGCCGCCGTGTTTGTGTGGGTTAGTAGACCTGGCCGGCGTAGCCGTAGACGCCGGTGTATGCGCCGCTGAGGGCGTAAGAGGGGTCGGTGGGGCGGAAGATGCCGTAGGTCATGCGGCCCTTGGCGTACCAGTCGCCGACGATGGGCTGGTCTCCGGGGTTGCCCCAGGTGGCGGTGGAGACGGTGGCGTCGTCGTGGCGCAGGGCGAAGGTGCCGTTGCGGTAGATGCCGAGCTGGAAGTGGCCGGTGGCGTCCCAGTCGCCGGCGACGGGGGTGTCTCCGGGCTGGCCGAAGGCGGCGGTGGTGAGGGTGCCGTCGTCGTGGCGGACGATGAAGGTGGCGGTGCCGGGGCGGTAGAGGGCGAGTTGGGCGTGGCCGTTGCCGTCCCAGTAGCCGGGGACGGGGATGTCGCCGGTGTCGCCGAAGGGGATGGCGGTGACGGTGGCGTTGTCGTGGCGCAGGGCGAAGGTGCCGTTGCGGTAGATGCCGAGCTGGTCGTGGCCGAGGCCGTCCCAGTCGGCGGTGGCGGGGAGGTCTCCGGCCTGGCCGAAGGCGACCTGGGTGATGTCGGCCTTGCAGCAGTCGCCGGTGGAGCGAAGTGCCCAGGTGCCGTTGTTGAACAGGCCGTTGGCGGCGGGCTTGCCGGTGCTCCAGCGGCCGGCGATCGCCCGGTCACCCGGATCGGGGACGTTGACGCTGATGAGGCCGTCGGCCTTCGCGGTGCGGCCGTGGTCGTCGTTGATGGTGAACCGCACGAGGTAACGGCCGGGCTTGGTGTAGTTGTGCCGGACCATGCCACCGGGGTAAGGCGCCCCCGGGGTGGTCTCGATGGTGCCGTCGCCCCAGTCGACGCTGTAACCGGTCACCGTCCACTGGCTGTTGAAGGAGAGGTACGCCCAGGCGTTCCTGGGGTCCGTCGCCGAGTGGGAGGCCCCGATTCCGGCGGTGAGCGGGCCGATCGTCGTGTCGACGTCCCTGGTGGTCGTCTTGACGGTGCCGTTGCCGTCGGTCGCGGTGAGGGTGGCGGTGTGGTGGCCCTCGGCGTAGGTGTGCGTCAGCGGGAAGGCCGGCGCGGTCACGACCGGGCTGCCGTCCCCGAAGTCCAGCGTGGTGGTGGCGGGGGACCAGGGCGAGGTCGTGCCGCCGCCGAACTCGGCGTCCAGGGGGTGTCCGTACTGGCCGGTCGTGAGGGTCAGCGAGACGGCGAACGGGTTCTGGTACTCGACCGCTCCACGGTCGTGGTAGCCCACGCCGGTGCCGGTGTTGGGCACGAGCGGGTCGTCGACGCGCGGGTTGCCGTAGATGTCCGTGTCCAGCTGGCCGGGCGCGGTGGCGTCGGCCGAGTCCATCGCCGCGGTGTCGGCGGTGGGGGTCAGGTCCTCCAGGGAGGCGGGGGCGGTGAAGATCTTGGGGTCGACCGCCAGGTCGTGCTTGGCCTGGCCGGTGCCCGCGGCGAAGTCGGCGGGCGTCTTGTAGAAGATGCCGTTCCAGTCGTAGACGTAGTCGGCCGGGCCGTCCGCGTACACCACGTTGTAGTCGGCCCTGGTGCCGGCGACGGACTCCGGGGACACGGCGAGTCCGATCCCGACGTTGGGGTCGCACTTCCGGAAGATCTTGACGATGTTGTTCACCACCGTCGAGCCGGTGGAGCCGCCGCTGAGCGTGATGCCGGTGCCGCAGGTGCCGCCGATCGTGTTGCTGTTGACGACCGTGCCGGGTGCGCCGTCGGCGACGATCACGTTCGAGCCCGCCGCGGGGCCGATTCCGGTGAACGCGTTGGTGGTGATGATGCTCCCGGTCACCCCGGGGTCGACGGCCACGCCCGCCCGGCCGCTGCCGGCGATCTGGTTGCGGCTGATCGTGACGTCGCGGGTCTTCCCGGTGAGGCGGATGCCCGGCGTGTAGCCGGCCGGGGCGCCCGGCGCCCCGCCCGTGATCTGCATCCCCGCCCACAGCACGCTGTTGCCGTCGACCGTGATCCGCTCGGAGTCCTGGACGAGCACCGCCTCGTCCGCGGGCTGGTCGATGGAGAAGTTCCTGATCGCGATGTCGTGCACCCCGGACGCCAGGAAGGCGTGGGGGGCCTTCGCCGTCGAGGGGTACCCGCCCGGGCGGATCCGGGTGCGCGGCTCCTTGGGGTTGGCGCGCTTCTCGCCCTGGAAGACGATCGGGTGGTCCGCGGTGCCCGATCGCTTCAGCGTGACCTGTTCCGTGTAGTCGGTGCCGGAGACGAGCACGGTTTGACCAGGCTGCACCACGTCGGCGGCGGCCTGGATGCTGCAGAACGGTTGGTTCTGCGTCCCCGGTCCGCTGTCCGAGCAGGCCTTGTGAGTCTTGATCACGTACAGGAACTCGGTGTCGGCGTGCGCGGCCACGGCCGGCAGCCCGGCCACGACGGCGGTCGAGCTCACGAGTGCGGCGGCGAGGCCGACCCGACGCTTTCTGGGCACTGCTTGGTCCCCCATCAGTTGTGCGGAGCACGCCGGTCCGCTTGGTGTCCGAGTGTGGAACATACGGCCGACGCGTGCGCGAACTGTATCCAAGGGGGACGACGCCCCTCTGGGCGGGCCTCGGCTTCGATCCGCCTGCGCGCCAACCGGCCGCTGCCACGCGAGGAGTACGGCCGTCCTGGCGATCGAGTGGTGCTGCGGCGACACCTTCGAGGCTCTCTTCGCCACCAGACGGAGGAGGGGTGAGGCTGTCCCGGGGGAGGGCAGGGGGGTTAACACCCGTACAGGACGGGTGATTTCCCCGTTCTCCGGGGCGCTCCTGAGAACCAGACTCGGGGCATGCCCACACAGCCCGCGACGATGACGGTCGCGCCCGAGGCCCTCGCCCCGCAGCCGGAGACCGGCGGCAGCGACTTCGCCCAGTTGAGCCGCCGGATCGCCGCCGAGGGCCTGCTCGCCCGGCGGCACGGTTACTACGCCGCCCGCGCCGCACTGGTGCTCGCCGCGTTCGTCGGCGGCTGGTGCGCCCTGTTCGCGCTGGGCGACACCTGGTGGCAGCTCGGTCTGGCGGCGGCGATGTCCGTCGTGTTCGCCCAGATCGGCCTGCTGTCCCACGACCTGGCGCACCGGCAGGTGTTCTCCCGGCGCGTGCCGAGCGAGATCGGCGGCCGGATCGCCGCGAACCTGCTGATGGGGATGAGCTACGGCTGGTGGATGAACAAGCACACCCGCCACCACGCCAACCCCAACCACGAGGAGCGCGACCCGGACGTCGCCCCCGACCTCGTCGTCTGGTCCCGGCGGCAGGCCCGGCAGGCGAGCGGGCTCGCCCGGTTCATCGGGCGCCGGCAGGCGTTCCTGTTCTTCCCGCTGCT
This sequence comes from Kitasatospora sp. NPDC059747, assembly GCF_042732955.1. Lineage (NCBI taxonomy): Bacteria > Bacillati > Actinomycetota > Actinomycetes > Kitasatosporales > Streptomycetaceae > Kitasatospora > Kitasatospora sp. NPDC059747. The sequence goes on from NZ_JBHWGV010000003.1 coordinate 26,218, forward strand.
CCTGCTGGAGGGCCTCAACCTCAGCTTCAACAGCTTCCGTGCGCTGCGCGGTCCCGCGGTCAAGCGGCCGTGGCTGGAGGGTGCGCTGCTGGTGGCCCACTTCGCCGGCTACTTCGGGCTCGTCCTCGCCGCGCTCCCGGTGGGCAAGGCGGTGGCGTTCCTCGCCGTCCACCAGGCGCTGCTCGGCGTCTACCTGGGCTGCGTGTTCGCCCCGAACCACAAGGGCATGCTGATGGTCACACCGGAGATGCGGCTCGACTTCCTGCGCCGCCAGGTGCTCACCTCGCGCAACGTCCGTGGCGGCCTCGCCGTCGACGCCGTGATGGGCGGCCTCAACTACCAGGTGGAGCACCACCTCTTCCCCAGCATGCCGACGCCCGCGCTCGGACGGGCGGCGCGGATCACCCGCGCGTTCTGCGCGGAGAAGGGCATCCCGTACTACGAGGTGGGCCTGTTCCGCTCGTACCGCGAGATCCTCGCCCACCTGCACCGCACGGGGGAGCCGATCCGCTCGGGCGATTGAGGTGGGGAAGGCAGGCTGGTGACGCTTCCTCAGGTCGGCCGGGCCTGCCAAGATCCGCTGGTGAAACACGTGACGTACCGTCTTCCCCCGGCGCAGCTGCGCCGTCAGTGGATCTTCTCGACGCTCTTCCTGGCCGGCGGTGCCTACCTGGTGTACCGCGGTTCGCTCTTCCCGTTGTCCGCCCGGACCGCCGTCGGCATGGCCTTCGGCGTTCTCCTGATCACCGGTGGACTCCTCCAGGTGAACGGCGTCTTCACCAGCGTGAGCTTCGACGAGCGTGAGATCCGGTGGACCGGTGTACTGGGCTCCCGCAAGAGGTTCGCCTGGGCGGACGTCACCAGCGTCGAGGTCGTGAAGAACCGCAACCGCCCCGATTCCGGGGACGTCGTGCGGGTCACCCACCGGGACCGCGGCGACTTCAAGCTGCCGGCCGTGATCGGCATGCCGGGCGCCTGGCGCGACCCGGCCTTCGAGGCCAAGGCGGCCCACCTCATCGCCACCTGGCGCGAAGCCACCGTGGCGGCGGCTTAGCCGACCCGGCCCCTCGCTCACGCACCGGAGCGGGGGGTCGCACCGTTCTTGTGCGCCGGGGCGTCGAGGATCCGGGCCGTGATCAGCTCCGGCTGGTCGGTGGTCAGGGCGTGCCCGGCGTCGGGGACGAGTTCGATGCGGGCCGTGGGCAGCAACTCGCGGAGGCGGGCCGATACGGCCCGGGAGTCGTGCAGGGCGCTGCGCTCGCCGAGGAGGACGTGGGTCGGGGCGTGCAGGCGTCCCAGTTCTTCGTCGGTGAAGGTGTGGGCGAGGGGGAGCCGGCGGCGGAAGCCCATGGTGGCCTTCATCAGGGCCATCAGTTCCGTTTCGAGGATGGTGCTGTTCCCGACCACTCGTGCCAGGCGGGGGCGAAGTGCCCTCGGGGCGAGGCCGGCGAGGCCGCCGGCGATCACCCAGGCGTAGAAGCGCCACCCGAGGTCGGCCATGCCCGCCGGGTCGAGGAGGGTGAGGCCGGCGACGCGATCGGGGTGGTGGATGGCGTGGTTGATCGCGATCCAGCCTCCGTACGAGCACCCGACGAGACGGGCGGAGGGCGTGTCGAGTGCGGTGAGGAGTTCGTCGAGCCACGCGGCGGCGTCGCGGCCGTCGTGCAGGGGAGCGGTCTGGACGCTCGCGCCGGGTTCGCCGATGGTGTCGACGGCGATGACGGGGTGCCGTTCGGCGAGCGCCTCCACGTACCGGTGCCACATCAGCGAGTTGCCGCCGGATCCGGGCAGGAGGACGAGCGGCTCGCCGTGCTCGGTCCCGGTGCGGTGGACGCGGGTGGTGCCGAACGCGGTGGGGACGTCGATCGCGGTCTTCGGGCCGGGCCACAGGGACGCGAACGTGCGCTCGTAGGCGGCGCGGAAGCGGGACTCGGCCCGGGCGTTCCTGAACTCGCTGATTCGCATGGTACATGTGTATCACAGGCATGATACGGGTGTACCAGGATCGGTGGAGAGGAAGTTCGCGGGATGGCGGAGAAGGCCGACCACGAGGAACGGCGCCGGCAGATCGCCGAGGCCCTGCTGCGCATCGCCGACACCCAGGGCCTGCAGGCGGCGAGCATGCGGGCGGTCGCGGCGGAGGCCGGGGTGTCGCTGCGGCTGGTGCAGTACTACTTCAGGACGAAGGACGGGCTGCTGCTGGATGCCCTGGCGAGGCTCGGGGTCCAGCTCCAGGCCCGGATGGAGCGGTGGATCAAGGAGGCCGGGTCGCCGCCCACGCCGCGGAGCATCGTGACGGCGATCCTGGCGTGCATCCTGCCGACGGACGCCGAGAGCCGGCGCATCACGCGGACGTATGCGGCGTACTACACGCTCGTGCTGAGCGATCCGGGGGCCATGGAGAAGAAGGGCCCGCTCCAGCCGGATCTGCTGGAGGGCTTCCTGGCGAAGCAGATCCGCGCGGCACAGGAGGCGGGGGAGATCGGGGTGGGGAAGGACGCGGCGGTGACGGCCGCCGGGCTGCTGGCCATGGTCAACGGGCTGGGGTCGAGCGTGCTGGGCGGCCAGCGCGGCGGGGAGGAGGCGGTGGCGATCCTGGAGTACCACTTGGGGGAGTTGTTCGGCGCGGGGGGTTGGGGTTGGGGGCATGCCCCCGCGCCCCACATGTGGGAGACCCGCCCCACGGGGGCGGCGGGGCGGGGCGCCCGGGGGGGGGGGGGGGCGGGGGGGCCCTTGCTTTCTGTGGGGGGGGGGGGGGGGGGGGCGCGGGGGGCGGGGCCCCCCCCCCCCCCCCCCGGCCGCCTACTTGGCGAAGCCCGCCAGCAGTTCGCGCGGGTCGAAGGTCACGCGGATCCGCGTGATCCTGCCGTTCTCGATGTGCATCCAGTTCACCGTGGGCGTCGCCGGGGCAATGCTCGTGTGCAGGTCGTACCAGGTGATCACGTCGTCGCCGTCGGCGACCCGGACCTGGACGTCGATCTTCTCCAGCACCTGCCCGAGACCCTTCAGCCCGCCCAGGGCCTCCTCGACCCCCGAGGCGGTGCCGAGCGCGCCCACGAAGTCCACGTCCTCCGCCAGTAGTTCCCGCACCGCCTCGAAGTCGCCGGCCTCCCAGGAGGCGAAGTAGGTCTCGGCGATCTCGCGTGCACTCTTCGTCGTCGTCATGCCTCCATGGTCCGCCGGTATCCACCCATCCGTCCAACAGATAGATCGAATGCCAGCTATCATCATCAGTTATGGAGATGCACCAGCTGCGCTACTTCGCCGCCGTCGTCGACGAGGGCTCCTTCACCGCTGCCGCTGCTCGCCTGCATGTGAGCCAGTCCGGCATCAGCACCCAAGTCGGCAAGCTGGAACGCGAGTTGGGCCAGCAACTCCTCGAACGCGCCAGCCGGGGAGGCATCCGCCTCACCCCCGCCGGCGAGGCGATCCTCCCGCTGGCCAAGAACGCCCTCGCCACGCTCGACGACATCCAGCACACCGCCGCCGAGTTCGCGGAGGCCGTGCGCGGGCGCGTGCGCCTGGGCATGATCACGGGCTGCTCGATCCCGCCGTTCCTCGACGTCGTCGCCGACCTCGGCCGCACGCACCCCGGGATCGAACTCAGCCTGCACGAGGACGACTCCGAGCTCCTCCAGTCCCACGTCCTCGCCCGCACCCTCGACCTCGCGCTGATCGGATTCGCGGGCGAGGCCGACCCCGAGCTCGACGTGAGCGTCTTCGTCGACGAGCCGATCGCCGCCGTCGTGCCGATCGGGCACCCGCTCGACCGCAAGACCGTCCGCCTCGCCGACTTCCGAACCGGCGAGAAGATCCTCGGCCTGACCAGGGGTACCGGGATCCGCGCCGCCTACGACCGCTCGTGCCTCCAACTCGGCCTGGAACCCCGCGTGGACATCGAGGCCGGCTCGCCGACGACGCTCCTGCGCCTCGCCGAACGCGGCGCGGGCGTGGCCGTCCTGAGCCCGTCGTCCGCCGTCGGCGTCCCGACGCTGCGCGTCATTCCCCTCAAGGACGCGGCCGTTCACGCCCGCCTGGGCCTCGTCGCCCGTCGCGACCGGCACTCGCCGGCCGTACGGCTGCTGCGGGCCAAGCTCCGTGCGGCACTCGGCGGTTCGTGACCCGGACGTCACGCCCCCAGGAAGCGCTGCAACTCGTCCAGCATGTAGTTGGCACCCGTGTACCCGATGCCCTCGAACCACAGCTGGTCGTCGACGGGGAACGCCCGGTGCGCCTTCACGGCGCCGAGCGCCTGCCACGCGGAGCTCGCCAGAACGGTGCCGGCGCGGGACCGCTCCGGATCGCCGTACGTCCCGTAGAGCAGGAGGTCGCCGTCCGCCCTGGCGATCTGGTCGAGCGGGACCTCGAAGTCGGACTGGTCGACGTTCTGCGCGTCCGGCCGCCCGATGCCCGCGTCCGACAGCACCACCCCCGGGAAGCTCTGCTTGCCGTACAGCCGGATCCCGCCGCCCTCGACGAACCGCACGAGGCTCACCTTCCGCCCGGACACCTTCGCGTCCGAGAGCGCGGCCGTCACCTGCGAGACGTGCCGCTGGTACGAGCCGACGAAGGCCGCGGCGGCCGCCTGCCGGCTCAACGCCTGGGCGTGCAGCTGGAAGTTGGCCTTCCAGGGGGCGCCCGTGGTCTGGGTGAGCACGGTGGGCGCCAGCTCCCGCAGGGCGTCGTAGCGGTCGCCGTCCCGCATCTGGTTGGACAGGATCAGGTCCGGCCGCAGCGACCGGATCGTCGCGAGGTCGGGCGCCCCGGCCGGCCCGACGTACGCGATCGCGGCCGTCCGGGACTGCGGCCAGTACTCCGGGTAGTGCGCGTCCAACGCGGGCCGCGCGGCCCCGATCGGCGCGATCCCGAGCGTGAGCGCCGAGTCGAACACGTCCGTGTCGAGCGCGACGACCCGCAGCGGCGCACCCGGCACGACCACCGGCCCGACCGCGGTGTTCACCGTCACCGGAGGCACCGGCACGCCCGACCCGCCCGCCGGGACCCCGTCCGTCCCCGAGCCCCCCGCCCGATTCGTCGTACACCCGGCAAGGGCGGCCCCACCCAGCCCGACCAGCAGCGCGCGACGGGTGATCCGGTGCATCGGCGATTCCTCGGACGGTCGGACGACGGGGGAGACGAACCCTGCCGATTATGTCCGAATTGCCGCCCGACACCCGCCCGCGCCGCCCGGCCCCGGAAGGACGTGGCGCGGTCCGTTCGCCGTCAGGCCGCCGTCCACGGGGCGCCGGGGACCACCAGGGGGGTGCCGGTGACCGGGTCGGGGACGACGACCGAGTCGAGGCCGAAGACCTCGCGGACCAGGTCGGCCGTCACGACCTCCGCCGGGGTGCCCTGGGCGACGATGCGGCCCTCGCGCATGGCCACCAGGTGGTCGGCGTAGCGGGCGGCCTGGTTGAGGTCGTGGAGGACGGCGACGACCGTGCGGGCGCGTTCGGCGTTGAGGCGGCGGACCAGGTCGAGGACCTCGACCTGGTGGGCGATGTCGAGGTAGGTCGTCGGCTCGTCGAGGAGCAGGACGTCGGTGCCCTGGGCGAGGGCCATCGCGATCCAGGCGCGCTGGCGCTGGCCGCCGGAGAGCTCGTCCATGCTGCGCTCGGCCAGGTCGGCCGTGGAGGTGCGCTCCAGGGCCTCGGCGACGGCGGCCTCGTCCTCCGGGGACCACTGCTGCCACCAGCTCTGGTGCGGCTGGCGGCCGCGGGCGACGAGGTCGGCGACCGAGATGCCCTCGGGGGCGGTCGGGGACTGCGGGAGCAGGCCGAGGCGCTGGGCGACCCGCTTGGTCGGGATGCGCGCCAGCTCCTCGCCGTCGAGCAGGACCGCGCCGCGGGCGGGCTTCAGGAGGCGGCCGAGGGCGCGCAGCAGCGTGGACTTGCCGCACGCGTTCGGGCCGACGATCACCGTGACCCGGCCCTCCGGCACCGTGACGTCCAGGCCCTCGACGACCGTGCGCGCCTCGTAGGCGAGGGTCAGGTCACGGGCTTCCAGCACGGCCATCAGGCACCTCCACGGCGGGATCGGACGAGCAGCCACATCAGGTAGGGCGCGCCGACCAGGCCGGTCACGACGCCCACCGGCAGTTCGGTCGGGGCGAGCAGGCGCCGGGCGATCAGGTCGGCGAGGACGACGATCAGGGCGCCGGTCAGCGCCGAGCACAGCAGCGGGACCTGCGCGGAGCGGGCGAGCCGCAGGGCGATCTGCGGGGCCATCAGGGCGACGAAGTCCACCGGGCCGGCCGCGCCCGCCGCGCACGAGGCGAGGACGGTGCCGAGCAGCGCCATGCCGAGCCGGATCCGGTCCAGCCGCAGGCCGAGGCCGACGGCGGTCGCGTCGTCGAAGGAGATCGAGCGCTGCGCCCGCGCCGCCCACAGGGCGACGGGCGCGGCGGCGAGCAGCACCCAGGCGAGCCAACCGGCCTGGTCGTAGCCGGAGCCGTTGAGGCTGCCCGTCATCCACACCTTGGCGGCCTGTGCCTGGAAGCCGTCGCCCTTGGTGAGGAAGACGGAGGTCAGCGAGGAGAGCGCGACGCTGATCCCGATGCCGATGAGGACGAAGCGCTGCGCGTGCAGCCCGCGCCGCCAGGCGAGCGCGTAGACGAGCACTCCGGCGACGAGGCCGCCGAGGACGGCCGCGTACGGGGCCTGGCCGGTGGAGCCGACGACGCCGTACGCCATGAGGCCGACGACGGTCGCGGTGGCGCCCCACGTGACGCCGACGACGTCGGGGCTGGCGAGCGGATTGCGGGCGACGGTCTGGACGAGCGCCCCGGCCAGCCCGAGCGCGGTGCCGACCAGCAGGCCGACGACGATGCGGGGCAGCCGGAACTCGCCCACCACCAGCTCGTTCGGGTTCGGCTTCCCGAGCACGACCTCGACGACGTCGACCGGCGACACGGTGGACTCGCCGAGGCACAGCGAGGCGATCACGGTGCCGGCCAGTGCCGCCAGCAGCCCGAGCGCGACGAAGGCCGAGCGCCGGTGCAGCAGGAACGACGCCCGTCCGGCCCGGACGACGGTGTAGCCGCGCAGGGAAACCGACGTCACGCCGCCACCACCTTGCGCCGCCGCACCAGCGCGACCAGCACCGGGACGCCCACGAGCGCCGTCATCACCCCGGCCGGGACCTCCGACGGCGGGAAGAGCACCCGCCCGAGCGTGTCCGCGAGGAGCAGCAGCGCCGGGCCGAGTACGGCGGAGAAGGCGAGCACCCACCGGTTGTCGGCCCCCGCGACGGCCCGCGCCGCGTGCGGGACGGCCAGGCCGACGAACGCGATCGGGCCCGCCGCCGCGACCGCGGAGCCGGTCAGCACGGTGGCCCCGAGGGCGCCCACCGCCCGGACGAGGCCCGTCTTCGCGCCGAGCCCCTTCGCGGTGTCCTCGCCGAGCGCGAGCGCGTCCAGCCCGCGCGCCACCGCGACCACGAGCACCGTCCCGACCAGCAGGAAGGGCAGCAGCTGCCAGGCCACGTCGGAGGTCCGCCCGGACAGCGAGCCGACGTGCCAGAACCGGAACCGGTCCATCGTCGCGGCGTCCGTCGTGAGCACCAGCGTGTTCAGCGACGCGATGAACGCGGAGATCGCCGAGCCGGCCAGCGCCAGCTTGACCGGTGTCGCGCCGCCGCGCCCGCGCCCGGCGAGGCCGTACACGAGCACGGTGGCGATCACGGCGCCCGCGAACCCGAACCAGACGTACCCGGTCAGCGTCGAGACCCCGAAGCCGGAGATCGCCACGACCACGCCGGCCGCCGCGCCCTGGGAGACGCCGAGGATGCCGGGGTCGGCGATCGGGTTGCGGGTGAGGCCCTGCATGACGGCCCCGGCGAGGCCGAGCGCCGCGCCGACGGCGACGCCGACGACCGTGCGCGGCACCCGCAGCTCGCGGACGACGACGGCGTCGGCGGTGTCGCCGCCGTGCAGCAGGGCGTCGAGCGTCTCGGAGAAGGGGATCGTGCGGCTGCCGGCCGAGAGGCTCAGCAGCACCGCGCCGGCCAGGACGGCCAGCGCGGCGACGAGCCACGGTATGCGGCGGTGGGAGGTCCGTCGCCGGCCGGGCGGCGGCGCGGCGGTGGTGTCGGTCATGGGCCCTCTTCCGCAGACAACTCAGGTAAACCTAAGTTCCGCCGCGAAGCCCCGGCAAATCGCCTCGTCCCCGCACCGGCCGTTGGATAGCCTGGCGCCATGCCCGCGACTTCCGCCACCCCGCTCACCGTCGGCTTCGACCTCGACATGACGCTGCTGGACACCCGGCCGGGGATCCGCGCCACGTACCTGGCGCTGTCGGCCGAGACCGGTACCCCCATCGACGCCGACCTCGTCGTCACCCGGCTCGGCCCGCCGCTGCTGGACGAGATCCGCAACTGGTTCCCCGAGGACGAGGTCGAGCGCGCCGCCGCCCGCTACCGCGAGCTGTACCGGGAGTACGCCTTCGCCCCGACCGTCGCCCTGCCCGGCGCGCACGCGGCGGTCGAGGCCGTCCGCGCGCACGGCGGCCGGGTCGCCGTGATCACCGGCAAGTACGAGCCGAACGCCCGCCTCCACCTGGAGCACGCCAAGCTGCACGCGGACGCGCTGGTCGGCGACCTCTGGGCGGAGACCAAGGGCGACGCGCTGCGCGAGCACGGCGCGACGGTCTACGTCGGCGACCACCTCGGCGACATCGTCGGGGCCCGCCGCGCGGAGGCCGTCGCGGTGGGCGTGGCCACCGGCCCGTACGGCGCGGACGAGCTGCGGGCGGCCGGCGCGGACGTGGTGCTCGCCGACCTCACCGAGTTCCCGGCCTGGCTCGCCGGGCACCTGGGCGCGTAGGGCGCGTCACGCCTGCGAGTTATGCCTGCGAGGCCGCGCGGCGCTTCTGGGCGCGCGCGTTCACGAACAGCCCGACCAGCGCGAGCAGGAAGCCCGCCGGCATCAGCATGCTGAGCCAGTACGCGGCCGTCGGCAGCGGCGTGAGGTGCAGGAACAGCGGGACGAAGGTGACCAGGGTGGCGAGCGCGCCCACGCCGAAGACGATCGCTCCGGCCCGGACGTAGGCGTCGCCGCGGTCGGCGCTCTGGCTGCTCACTTCTGCTTGCTCCTCGGGAGGTGCTCGGGGGCGCTTCGGGGTGCTCGGGGGTGCCTTCGGACGTGCCCCCGGTGTCCGGGGGCGTTCCGGGCGCGAGGGGTCGCGCCGGGGCACTCCAGTCTGGCAGAGCCGGGCGGGGTGCTCCCGGCCCGGCTCCCGCCGCACCGCTTCGCAGACGAGCGGTTCGGTCACGTTGCGCAGTTTCCCGGAAGCTGGGAGTTTCGATCCCTGCTGAGCGGGGGTATGCACGGGTTGCCTAGGGGTGCGAGTGGCGCGCCCCGACTTCCCCGGAGCCGGAGGTGTGAGCCGCATGGACAGCGCTGAGCCGCGCCCAGGGCGCACCAGTACCGGCTCTCCCGTGATCGCGAGAGCCCCACGGGCCCAGGTGCCCGAGTCGCCGGACCGCGGAACTTTCGCGGAACGCGGATGAGGCAGTGACGGACCGTTAGTCTGCTCCTGACAGCGTGCTGACCATGAGCGCCCACGGGCGCCGAGCCGAGGTCGGCCCGCGCTTTCCACCACCCAGTGATCCCCGGCCAGGGCCGGGATCCCTCACACCCATTCGAGGACTGTTCGAGATGCCCACCGGCCAGGTCAAGTGGTTCAACGAGACGAAGGGCTTCGGCTTCCTGTCGCGCGACGACGGCGGCGACGTCTTCGTCCACACCAAGGCGCTGCCCACCGGTGTCACGAGTCTGAAGCCGGGCCAGCGGGTCGAGTTCGGCGTGGTCGCGGGCCACCGCGGCGACCAGGCGATGGCCGTGCAACTGCTGGAGGCCCTGCCCTCGGTGGCCGCCGCCCAGCGCCGCAGCGCCGACGACATGGCGCCCATCGTCCAGGACCTGATCACCACGCTGGACGCGGTGCTCCCCGGCCTGCAGCACGGCCGCTACCCGGCGAAGCCGACGGGTCAGAAGCTGGCCGGCCTGCTGCGCGCGGTGGCCGACCAGTTCGACCTCTGAGCAGGGCCCCGAGGGGCGTCAGAACGCGAGCGCACCCGGGTCGAGCGGGGGTACCAGCCCCTCGGCGGCGGCCCGGGTGAGCAGCGCGTGGACGGCCGCGTAGCCCTCCTCGCCGAGGTCTGCGGTGAACTCGTTCACATAGAGCCCGATGTGCTGGTCGGCGACGGCCGGGTCCATCTCCTGGGCGTGCGCGAGCACGTACTCCCGGCTGGCCGCCGGGTCCGCCCAGGCCTGCCGGACGGACGCGCGGATCGCGTCGGTGAGCGCGCGCAGCCGCTCGGCGCCCAGCGAGCGCTTCGCGACGATCGCGCCGAGCGGGATCGGCAGGCCGGTCTCCCGCTCCCAGGCCTCGCCCATGTCGGCGAGGCTGTGCAGCCCGTACTGCCGGTAGGTGAAGCGCGCCTCGTGGATCACCAGGCCGGCGTCCACCCGGCCGTCCCGGACGGCGGGCATGATCTCGTGGAACGGCAGGACGACGATCTCGCCGAAGCCCCCCGGCACGGCCTTCGCGGCCCAGAGCCGGAACAGCAGGTAGGCGGTGGACCGCTCGGACGGCACCGCCACGGTCTTGCCGGTGAGGTCCCCGGGGGCCGCCACGCCCGGCCGGGTGAGCACCAGCGGGCCGCAGCCGCGGCCGAGCGCGCCGCCGCAGGGCAGCAGCGTGTACTCCGCCAGGACCCACGGCAGGGCGCCGTAGCTGATCTTCAGGACGTCCAGCTCGCCGCGCTCGGCCAGCCCGTTCGTGACGTCGATGTCCGCGAACGTCACCTCGGGGGCGTCGGCGCCGGGCACCAGGCCGTGCGCCCAGGCGTGGAAGACGAAGGTGTCGTTCGGGCAGGGCGAGTACGCGATGCTGAGCCGTTCAGCCACGGCCGGCCTCCTCGGTGAGTGCCTCGGCGAGGGTCTCGACGAGTGCGGGGACGGGCAGCGCGGCGAAGGCCCGCTCCAGCGCGGCCAGGGCGTCGCCGATCCGCCAGGCGGCCCGGTCGCGCGGGCCCACCGGGTTGGAGACCGTCCGCAGCTCGAAGGCCGGCACGCCGAACCGGGCGGCGGCCTCGGCCACGCCGAAGCCCTCCATCGCCTCGGCCGCGGCGCCCGGGTGGCGGGCGGTCAGGGCGGCGGCCCGCTCGGCGCTGCCGGTGACGGTGGAGACGGTCAGGACGGGCCCGGTGACGGCCCCCAGCGCCCGTGCGGCGAGCGCGACGGCGGCCGGGGGAGGCGTGTGCCGGGTGGTGCCGAAGCCGAGCTCGGCGACGTCGGCGAAGCCCTCGGGGGTCTCGGCGCCCAGGTCGGCGGCGACGATCGCGTCGGCCACCACGGTCGCGCCCACCGGGGCGTGCGGGGCGAAGCCGCCCGCGATGCCGGCCGACACGACCAGCCCGTAGCGGTGCGCCGAGAGGGCCGCCGCGGCGCCGGCCGCAGCGGCGGCCGGACCGACCCCGCCCGCCAGGACGTCCACGGCCCCGGTGCGGTGCAGCTCCCCGCCCGGCAGCGGCAGCGCGTGCGTCGCGCCCGGCAGGCCCCGCAGGACCGCCTCGGCCTCGGCGGGCACCGCGACGACGACGAGCAGCCGGGCCCGCTCGGGGCCCGACTGCTCGCTGTGCCCGTCGGCGACGGCGCGCGCGGTCATCGCAGGACCGTCAGTTGTCCTGGGTGTTCAGCTGGAAGTACCAGACGGCGGTCGGGTTGTCCGAGTTCTTGTCGCCCTCGACCACGGTCACCAGCGTCTTGCCGGAGGCGTTCAGCAGCTTGCCGGCCGACTGCGAGCCCGAGTAGGTCGCGTTCTTGGCGTAGGAGAACAGGCTGTAGCGCCCGCCCTGGGCCTGCGTGCCGCCGTTGGTGAAGGCCCACCAGCCCTTGTCGGCCACGTTCGGCGAGACGCCGACGCCGACGTTGTCGCTGACGACGACGTCCGAGGTCGGGAGCGTGCCGTCCTTGAGGGCCTGGGTGGCCGTCTCCTGGCACTTCTGCTGGTCGTCCTCGGTCAGCGGGTTGCCGTCGTTCCAGCACAGCGGGTCCGCGGCGAGCGAGGAGTTGCCCACGGTCAGGGTGGCGCGGTGGCTGTTGTGCGCGGTCTGGCCGGACGCGTAGGCGATGGACCCGCCGACCGTGCCGGCGCCGATCACGACGACGGCGCCGAGGGCGGCGATGACACGGGTATCGAGGCTCATGGGTCAGAATCTACCGGGCTTCGCCGATCACGCTACGCGGGGGTCGGCAACCGCGTGTTGCCGCCCGCGCCGCTCACCCGCCGGCCGGGCACCGGTCAGGCGACCCGGGGCGCCGTCGGGTGCCGGCGCAGGCCCACCCGGAACAGCGAACGGATCGTCCACAGCAGCACCAGGCCGACCACCGAGGCGGCCACCGAGAGCCCCAGCTCGCCGTTGAGCGGCAGCAGGATGCCGACCGCGCCGCCGGCCACCCAGGACAGCTGCATCAGCGTCTCCGAACGGGCGAACGCCGAGGTCCGGACCGCCTCCGGGACGTCCCGCTGGATCAGCGCGTCCAGCGCCAGCTTGCCGAGCGAGGCCGCCATGCCGGCCGTCCCGGCGATCATGATCACCGTCACGACGCCATACCAGAGGGCCGAGGCCGCCGTCGCGCACGTCGCGAGCAGCAGCATCGCGGTGACCGTCGCCTCCGGGCCGCGCGTGCGCAGCCACGAGCCCAGGACGGAACCCAGTGCGTTGCCCGTGCCCGCCGCCAGGGCGACCAGGCCCAGCGCCAGCGTGGGCCGCAGGCCGCCGATCGGCTCCTCGCGCAGCAGGAACGCCAGGAACATCACCAGGAAGCCGACCAGCCACTTCATCGCCGCCATCGCCCGCAGCGCCAGCACCACCGAAGGGCCGACCGTGCGCAGCGAGGTCTTGACCGGCGGCGGCTTGTGGTGGATCAGGTGCGAGCCCTCGGTGTGCACCTCGGCGTGCAGCACGGCCCGCTGCTCGCCCTTCGCCGAGTCCACCGTGTGCGGCAGGTGGAAGGCCATCAGGGTGCCGATCACGAAGACCAGGAACGCCCCGCGCAGCGGCCAGCCGGGCCCGATCAGGTGCAGCAGCCCGCCCATCGCGGCGGCCACGCCGGTGGCCAGCAGACCGGCCAGGGTGACCCGGGAGTTCGCCTTCACCAGGGACAGCCGGTGCGGCAGCAGCCGGGGCACCACGACGCTGCGCACCACGCCGTACGCCTTGGACGCCACCAGCACGCCGAGCGCCTCGGGGTACAGCGCGATGCCGCCGCCCGAGATCACCCCGGCCATCGTCCAGGCCAGGACCGCCCGGGCCAGCATCGACATCGCCATGGCGGCGCGGCGGCCGTGCGGCAGGCGGTCCAGCAGCGGGCCGACCACGGGGGCGAGGACGGCGAACGGGGCCATCGTGATCAGCAGGTAGAGCGCCACCCGGCCGCGCGCCTCGCCGGTCGGGACGGAGAAGAAGATCGTCGAGGCCAGGGCGATGGTGATCAGCATGTCGCCGAAGGAGTTCAGCGCGTGCAGCTCGATCAGCTTCGCGAGGCCCGACTCGCCCGCGCCCTCGGCCGACGTGGCCCGGCGGATCCGGCGGCCGGTGCCGTGCACCACCCGGCCGGTGCGGGCGCCGGCGGCGGAGGCGCCGCGGACGAGGAAGTTGCGGTGGGGGCCGGGGGGCTCCTCCACGTCCGCGTCGGGCTCCTCGTCCGGGTGCCCGCCGACCGGGCCGTCGCCGTGTTTCGTGAGGTCGACCAGGGCGGGCGCGGACGTCCCGGAACCGTCCGCCGGCTGCGGTTCGCCCGCAGGGTGGACCGGGGGCTGCTGTCGCGGCACCGCGTTCGTCTCGTCCGGGCCGTCGGCCTGCGAGGCGCGCAGTGCGTGCTGCGACGGGTTTTCGTCCGCCACAAGGCCATCCTGCCCCAGATTCGCTTCTGCGACGCGGGATTCCGCTCCGCTCGGCGCGGCCCCGGGAGGTCCGCCGGAGCCCCGGACTGTGCCGGGGCGCCGACCGACGGGTAGCCTGCCCAAGGTCCGCCCGCCCGGGTCCCACGGCGCCGGCAGGCCCGGACGAGCGGCGCGGTCGGTACCCGCGGCGGCCTCCGGTCGCGCAGAATGGACGAGGTACCCCGAGCCGCGACGGAACAGGCAACACGCCGTGGGCGACAGAAGAACTGGGAGAGAATCGACGCCGTGAGTGCTGCGATGCGAAGCCGTACCCCCGATCGGCTCTGTGCAGAGGCCGTCGAACTCGCCCGCCAGGCCGCCGAAGAGGCGGTCGGAGCGGAAGCCGTCGGGACGCACCTGGGTGTCCAGGCGGACGCCGACCGTGTCGTCACCCACAGCTTCGAGTGCCTCGACGCGGCCTACCGCGGCTGGCACTGGGCGGTCACCGTCGCCCGCGCCCCGCGCGCCAAGAACGTCACCCTCGACGAGGTCGTCCTGCTGCCGGGCCCCGACGCCGTCCTCGCCCCCCAGTGGGTGCCGTGGAGCGAGCGCCTGCGCCCCGGCGACATGGGACCCGGCGACCTGCTCCCCACCGACGCCGACGACCTGCGCCTGGAGCCCGGCTGGACCGGCGAGGACGAGCCCGCGCCGAACTCCGCGGTGGCGCAGGCCGCCGAGGAGGACGTCGTCGTCAGCGACACCGGCGTCCAGCCCGCCCCGGTCCGCGCGCAGATCAACGCCGTCGCCGAGGAGCTCGGCATGGGCCGCAGCCGGGTGCTCTCCCGGCTCGGCCTGCACCTGGCCGCCGACCGCTGGGAGAAGGCGCACGGCCCGCAGACCCCGATGGCGCAGGCCGCGCCCGCCTCGTGCAACAGCTGCGGCTTCCTGATCCCGATCGGCGGCTCGCTCGGGCAGGCCTTCGGGGTGTGCGGCAACGAGTTCGGACCGGCCGACGGGCAGATCGTCTCCTTCGCGTACGGCTGCGGCGGGCACTCCGAGGCGGCCGTGATCCCGGCTCCGCCGGCGCCGTCCGAGCTGATCCTGGACGAGCTGGTGGTCGAGCCGATGCAGCTCCACCCGGACCGCGCCTCCGGCTCCGTCGAGCCGGACGCCCCGGCCGAGGAGCTCGGCCACTCCTGACGCGTGCCGCTCCGGCCCGTCCCGCCGCACCGGCGGGGCGGGCCGTGGCGTCTTCTGGACGCCTCCGGCGGGGGGTGTGGGCGGGGGTTTGGGGCGGGGGTGCCTCCGGCGGGGTGGGCGGGGGTTTGAGGTGGGTGTGGGCCCTGCGCGGGGGCGGGCCGAGGTGTCTTCCGGGGTGCCTCCGGTGGGGGTGCGGGCAGGGGGCCGGGCCCGGGGTGGCGCGGGCCGTGGTCGGGAGCAGTCGGTGGGGCAGGGAAGAATGCCCTACGACGTACAGGGCGGCGGAAGGCGGCAGGTCCAGTGGAACCTCGGATCATCGGCAGCGGCACGGACGAGCACCTCGCGGACCCCTTCGGGAGTGCCGTGCTGCGCCGACGCGTGCTGGACGCCTGGGCCGCCTCGCCGGCCCGGTTCCGGGAGGACGCCAACGCCGAGGAGGAGCTCGCCCTCGGCGGCTACCGCGACCGGCTGGTCGTCGAGTTGGCGCAGAACGCCGCCGACGCCGCCGTCCGCGCCGGGCGCGGCCCCGGCCGGCTGCGGCTGACCCTCGCCGACGGCGTGCTCGCCGCCGCCAACACCGGCGCCCCGCTCGACGCCGCCGCCGTCGAGTCGCTGTCCACCCTGCGCGCCTCCTCCAAGCGCGGCGAGGCGCCCAGCGTCGGCCGGTTCGGCGTCGGCTTCGCCGCCGTCCTCGCCGTCACCGATGAGCCCGCCGTGCTCGGCGCCGCGGGCGGCGTCCGCTGGTCGCTCGGCGAGGCCCGCGCGCTCGCCGAGGCGCAGCCCTCGCTCGCCGACGAGCTGCGCCGCCGCGACGGTCACGTCCCGCTGCTGCGGCTGCCGTTCGCGGCCGAGGGCCCGGCCCCCGAGGGCTACGACACGGTGGTCGTGCTGCCGCTGCGCGACGCCGCCGCCGAGGACCTGACGCGCCGCCTGCTGCTCGCCGTCGACGACGCGCTGCTGCTCACCCTCCCCGGCCTCGCCGAGATCGTCGTGGAGACCCCGGACGGCACCCGCACGCTCACCCGCACCGCCTCCGAGCCGCGCCCCGACGGCGTCACCGAGGTGACCGTCACGGACGACGAGGGCGGCCGCCCCCGGCAGACGCTCTGGCAGACCGTCGGCGCCTCCGGCCGGCTCGATCCCGAGCTGCTCGTCGACCGCCCCACCGAGGAGCGCGCCCGCCCGTACTGGACGGTCACCTGGGCCGTCCCGGTGGCCGAGGACGGCACCCCGCAGCTGCCCGGCGTCCTGCCCGTCCTGCACGCGCCGACGCCGAGCGACGAGCCGGTCGGCCTGCCCGCGCTGCTCATCGCCTCGTACCCGCTGGACTCCACCCGCCGGCACGTCGCCCCGGGACCGCTCGCCGCCTTCCTGACCGAGCGCGCCGCCGACAGCTACGCCGACCTGCTGCGCGCCCGTGGCGGCGACCTGGGCTCGCTCGGCCTGGTGCCCGGTCCGCTCGGCGACGGCGCGCTGGACAACGAGCTGCGCGGGGCGATCCTCCAGCGGCTGCCCGGCACGCCGTTCCTGCCGCACCCGGCGCCGGTCGAAGAGGGCACGCCCGCGCTGCGGCCCCGGGACGCGACGCTGCTGGAGGGCGCGGACGGCTCGGTGGTCGAGGCGCTGGCGCCGATCTTCCCCGGTCTGCTGCCGGCCGGTCTGGAGCGCCGCACCGAGCTGCGCGTGCTGAACGTGCGCCGGGTGCCGCTCGCCGAGGTGGTCGACCAGCTCGGCGGCCTGGACCGCGAGCCCGCCTGGTGGCGCAACCTGTACGCGGCGCTCGGCGCGGCCGACCCGGAGGCGCTCGGCGCGCTGCCCGTCCCGCTCGCCGACGGCCGGACGGTCACCGGGCCGCGGCGCGTCCTGCTGCCCTCCGACGCCGCCGACTGGGCGGCCTTCCCCGGCTACCCCGAGTCGCTGGCCGGGGCGCTCGCCGCGCTCGACCTGCGGCTCGCCCACCCGGAGGCGTCGCACCCGCTGCTGGCCAAGCTGGGTGCCGGCACCGCGACCCCGGCCGGCGTGCTGGACACGCCCGAGGTGCGGGCCGCCGTCGCCCGCTCCTTCGAGGTGGCCGAGGACGACCTCGACGCCGCCCTCGAACTGGCCGACGCCGTCCTGGCGCTGGTCAGGGCCGCAGCCCCGGCCGTCGGCGAGCACCCGTGGCTGGCCCGGCTGGCGCTGCTCGACGACGAGGGCGAGCCCGCCCGGGCCGGCGAACTCGTGCTCCCCGGCAGCCCGTTCGCGGCCCTCGCGCGCGAGGAGGACGCCGGCTGGGTGGACGACGACCTGCTGGAGCGCTGGGGCCCCGACGTGCTCGGCGCGGTCGGCGTGCTGGCCGACTTCGTCCTGGTCCGGGCCGAGGACGTCGTGCTCGACCCGGACGACCTGGAGCGCCTCGACCCGACCGTCCCCGCCGACCGCGCGGCCGGCGGCCACCCCACCGGCCTGCTCGACGAGGCGCCGGACGGGCTCGCCGAGTGGGCCGAGGACGCGCTCGACGCCCTGCACGCCGACGACGGCGACACCGTGGGCGTGCCGCCGGTGGCCGCCGAGCTGCTGGCCGTCCGCGACCTCGACCTGATCGACGACGACGCCTGGCCCGAGGCGCTCGCCGCGCTCGCCCGCCCGCCGTACCGGGACGCCGTCGTCAACCCCGTCCGCACCCTGCTGCCGAACGGCTCGTACGCCGACCTGCCGCCGTACACCGCGTGGTGGCTGCGCGACCACCCGGTGCTGGACGGCCGCGAGCCGGCCGGCCTGCGCGCCGCCGGGGCGGACCCGCTGCTGCGCGGCCTGTACGACGAGGCCCGCACCACGCTGGACGAGCAGTTCCTGCACGCCCTCGGCGTGCGGACGACGCTCGCCGCGCTGCTCGCCGAACCGCACGGGCCGGACGAGGTCCTGGACCGGCTCACCGACCCGGACGCCGAGGTCGGCCACCGCCAGCTGCACGGCATCCACAGTGCGCTGGCCCGGGTCGACGCCGAGCGGATCGAAGCCCTGGACGTCGTACGGGCGTTGCCGCCGCTGGACCCGGAGACCGGCCGCCGCCCGGCGCACACGGTGGTCGTCGACGCCACCGAGGCGGTCGTCGCGGACGCCCCCGACCTCGTCCAGCTCCTGCACTCCCACCCGCTGCTGCCGGTCGCCCCGGCGCTCGCGGCGGACCTCGCCGAGCGCCTGCACGTGTCGCTGGCCAGCGAGGTGGCGGGCGGGCGGGTGCTCTCCGAGGGCGTGCTGCACCGGGTGCCGGCCGTGGTGCGGGAGCTGCTGCCCGGCTGCCCGGTGGCGTACGAGGAGCACGAGGAGCTGCTCGTCGTCGGCCCGGACGGCAACGAGGCCGCGGTGGACTGGCGCCTGGACCGCGGGGCGGACGCGCCCGAGCCGCCGTACGACCCGGACACGGCCGAGGCCGGCGACGAGGACGACGAGTTCGAGGTGCCGCCGGTGCCGGGCCTGCTGCACGCGGCCACCCCCGAGGGGCTGGCGGCCGGGCTGGCCTGGTCGGTCGGGCAGTGGCACCGGCGGTTCGAGGTGCTGGCCGCGCTCAGCGAGCCGGACCGGGCCTACGAGCTGTCCGCGGCACGGGACTTCGAGGGCTGAGCGGGGCGGGCGGGCCGAGCGGGCCGGGCACGGCCGAGTCCGTTGCCCGGTGTCAGCGGGTCCGTCCGTCGGGGCGGGCCCGCAGCCGCAGGTAGAGCGTGACGGTGACGGTCAGCCAGACCACGCCGAGCGTCAGCATCCCGGCGGCCCGCAGCGACGGCTCGGACCTCGGAAGCACGTGCAGGACCGTCATCGCCAGGGCCGGCGGCGTGACCGCCAGCAGCCCGCCCAGGAAGGCGATGAACGCCTCCAACTCCCCACCCCTGCGCGCCATCCGGCACCCCCTCTCGGGGGCATGTTAGGCCGGACGAGGACGCCGCGTCACTCGTAGCCGCGGCGTTTCATGAAGCGCCAGGCGATTTCCAGGGCCATGCAGCAGATCACCGCGATGCCGACGCCCGTCCACGGGTCGCGGATGCCGACCAGGCGGAGCTGGAAGAAGTCGGACAGCCACGGGACCAGCAGCACCAGCGAGAACGCGCCGCCCATCGTGCCGATCAGCAGCAGGCGCCACCAGTTGTACGGGCGGGCGACGATGGCGAGCACCCAGATGGCGATCAGGAACAGCGTCAGCGTGGCCACGCTGGTGTCGGCCTTGAGGTCCGTCGCGTGGTTCGCCCTGGCCAGCGCGTAGGCCACGAACGTCCCGGTGCCCGCGATGGCGCCGCCCGGGATCGCCAGCCGCAGCACGCGTTTGACGAAGCCGGTGCGGGCGCGCTCGTTGTTGGGGGCGAGCGCGAGGAAGAAGGCCGGCACGCCGATGGTGAGCGTGGACAGCACGGTCGAGTGCCGGGGCAGGAACGGGTACGGCGAGTGGGTGAAGATCACCAGCAGCGCCAGCAGGACCGAGTACACGGTCTTGACCAGGAACAGCCCGGCGACGCGCTCGATGTTGCCGATCACCCGGCGGCCCTCGGCCACCACCGAGGGGAGCGTCGCGAAGGAGTCGTTCAGCAGCACGATCTGGGCGACCGCCTTGGTCGCGTCGCTGCCGGTGCCCATCGCCACGCCGATGTCCGCGTCCTTGAGCGCGAGCACGTCGTTGACGCCGTCGCCTGTCATGGCCACCGTGTGCCCGCGCGACTGCAGCGCGCCGACCAGCTCGCGCTTCTGCTGCGGGGTGACGCGGCCGAACACGCTCGTGCGATCGGCGGCGTCGGCGAGCGCCTCCGGCTCGGTCGGCAGCGTGCGGGCGTCCAGCGGCTGGTCCGCGCCGGGCAGGCCGAGGTGGGCGGCGACCGCGCCGACCGAGACCGCGGCGTCGCCGGAGATCACCTTCGCCCGGACCTGCTGCCCCTCGAAGTACCGCAGCGTGGCCGCCGCGTCCTCGCGCAGCCGCTGCTGCAGCACCACCAGGGCGAGCGGCGTGAGGCCCGCCGCCGGGTCCGGGGAGTCCAGCGGGACGGGATTGCGCCCGATCAGCAGCACCCGCAGGCCCTTGGCGCCCAGCTCGTCCACCTCGGCGAGCGCCGGGTGGCCGGCGGGCAGCAGGACGTCGGGGGCGCCGAGCAGCCAGGTGGCCTCGCCGCCCTGCGGCTCCAGCAGCTGCACGCCGCTCCACTTGCGGGCGGAGGAGAACGGCATCGCCTCGATCACGCGCCAGCCGTTCGCACCGCCCGCGGCCCCGGTCACGGCCCGCGAGCCGTCCCCGTAGGCGGCGATGACGGCCTGCATGGACGGGTTCGGCCGCGCGTCGGCCCCGGCCATCACGCCGAGCGCGTGCTCGATCGTCCGCGGCCCGACCGCCCCGGGCACGCCGTCGGAGATCACGCGCAGGTCGATCACGTCCATGCCGCCCTCGGTGAGCGTGCCGGTCTTGTCCAGGCACACCGTGTCGACCCGGGCCAGCCCTTCGATCGCGGGCAGCTCCTGCACCAGGCACTGCTTGCGCCCGAGCCGGATCACGCCGATCGCGAAGGCGACCGAGGTGAGCAGCACCAGGCCCTCCGGGACCATCGGCACGATGCCGGCCACCATGCGGCGCACCGCCTCGCGCCAGTCCCGGCCCTCGACGGCCAGCTGGCTGATGATCAGGCCGATCGCGGTCGGGACCAGCAGGTAGGTGATGAACCGCAGGATGCTGTTGATGCCGGTGCGCAGCTCCGACTTCACCAGCGTGAACCGGCTCGCCTCCTCGGCCAGTTGCGCCGCGTACGCCTCGCGCCCGACCTTCGTCGCGGTGAACGCGCCCGCGCCGGCCACCACGAAGCTGCCGGACATCACCTGGTCGCCGGGCTGTTTGAGGACGGGGTCGGGCTCGCCGGTCAGCAGCGACTCGTCGATCTCCAGGCCGTCCGCCTCGGTGACCTCGCCGTCGACGATCACCTTGTCGCCGATGCCGAGCAGCACGGTGTCGTCGAGCACGATCTCGCCGACGCCGATCTGCTGGACGGTGCCGTCCCGGCGCACCTGCGGGCGGGCCTCGCCGATCAGGGCCAGGCTGTCCAGGGTCTTCTTGGCGCGCAGCTCCTGGATGATGCCGATCGCCGTGTTGGCGACGATGACCAGGCCGAACAGGCCGTCCTGGATCGGGCCGACGACCAGGATGATCCCGAACATCACGCCGATGATCGCGTTGAACCGGGTGAAGACGTTGGCCCGGACGATCTCCTTGGCGGAGCGGCTGGAGCGCACCGGGACGTCGTTGACCTGTCCGCGCGCGACCCGCTCGGCCACCTCCGCGCCGCTCAGCCCGCCGCGCCGGCCGGGCAACAGGCCGAGGGGGTGCGCACCGTCGGGGCGGTCGCCGTCGCCGGGCTGCTCTTCCGCGGAGTGGGCAGGCTGCGTCATGGCACCGACTCTACGGGTGCCTTATGTCCGATGCGTGCTACTAAAGGCCTATTCGGTCCGACCGGGTGGCCGGGGTCTACGCGGCCCCGTCCGGGCCCGTCCCTTCGGGGTGCGCGGCGGCCGCGGCCTCGGCGGCGCGGCTGCGGGCGATCGCGTCCCGGCGGGCGCGGCAGTACCAGAGGCCGATCAGGCCGAGCAGTCCGCCGGACAGGCAGACCCAGGGCCAGGTGCCGTGGCCGTGGTCGGAGAGGGTGCCCTGGAACGGCAGCAGCACCAGGAAGGCGACGAACCACAGCACCGTGCCGCCGCCGACGATCGCGACGTCGTTGGCCTCCAGCGGCGGAGGGGAGGGGTGCAGCGGGGTCTTGGGCATGGGGCCTAGCGTACGGGGCGCGGGTCCGGTGGGGGCCATCCGGCGTCCGCTCGGGGCCGCGCGCGGCTCTACGCGCGAAGATAGCGCGGGTTCGATCCGGAAACCATACTTTTAGTTCTGCGCCCGGCCACCGTCGACCAGGGCGTTCACCCCCCTCCTCCGCCCCCCACAGAGGACGCACGCATGCCTGTGGTCCAGCCGACCACCGAGTCGCCCGAGCCCGCCGACACCGCGCCCGAGCCGCCCTCCGGCGCCCTGGACCGCTACTTCCGGATCAGCGAGCGCGGCTCCACCCTGCCGCGCGAGATCCGCGGCGGCGTGGCCACGTTCTTCACCATGGCCTACATCCTGGTGCTCAACCCGATCATCCTGGCCAGCGCCACGGACCTGAACGGGACCCACCTGGACAGCGCCCAGCTGGTCACCGCGACGGCCCTCACCGCGGGTCTCACCACCCTGCTGATGGGCGTCATCGGCAATGTGCCGATCGGCCTGGCCGCCGGCCTCGGCGTCAACACCATCGTGGCGCTCCAGCTCGCGCCCAGGATGACCTGGCCGGACGCGATGGGCATGGTCGTCCTGGCCGGCTTCGCGATCATGCTGCTGGTCGCCACCGGGCTGCGCGAGCGGGTCATGAACGCCGTGCCGCTCGGGCTGCGCAAGGCCATCGCGATCGGCATCGGCCTGTTCATCAGCCTCGTCGGGCTGGTCGACTCCGGCTTCGTCAGCCGCATCCCGGACGCCGCCCACACCACCGTGCCGCTCCAGCTCGGCGGCAGCGGCCACCTGCTCGGCTGGCCGGTCCTGGTGTTCGTCGTCGGCCTGCTGCTCACCCTCGTCCTGGTGATCCGCAAGGTGCCCGGCGCGATCCTCATCAGCATCGCGGTCAGCACCGCCGTCGCCGTCGTGATCGACGAGTTCGCCGACATCCCGGCGCTCAAGTGGGGCCTGACCGTCCCGGCGTGGCCCGGCAACCCGGTCGCCGCCCCGGACTTCGGCCTGGTCGGCAAGGTCAGCCTGTTCGGCGGCTTCGAGAAGGTCGGCGTGCTGACCGGCGCGCTGTTCGTCTTCACCGTGCTGATGTCGTGCTTCTTCGACGCGATGGGCACCATCCTCGGCGTCGCCGACGAGGCCCACCTGCTCGACGAGAAGGGCGACCTGCCGGGCATCAACCGGATCCTCATGGTCGACGGCATCGCCACGGCGGCCGGCGGCGCCACCTCCGCGTCCGCGAACACCTGCTTCGTCGAGTCCACGGCCGGCGTCGGCGAGGGCGCCAGGACCGGCTTCGCCTCGATCGTCACGGGCCTGCTCTTCGTGGTGGCGCTCTTCCTCACCCCGCTCGCCACCATGGTCCCCGCGCAGGCCGCCACCCCGGCCCTGGTCACCGTCGGCTTCCTGATCCTGGCCAACTCGATCAAGGAGATCGACTGGGCCGACTACACGATCGCGATCCCGGCGTTCCTGACGATCGTGATGATGCCCTTCACGTACTCGATCACCAACGGCATCGGCTTCGGCTTCGTCGCCTTCTGCATCCTGCGCATCGCCGCGGGCCGCGGCCGCGAGGTCCCGATCCCGATGTACGCGGTCGCGGGCGTCTTCGCCTTCTACTACCTGATGCCGGCCCTCGGCCTGCTCTGAGCGCGGTACGCCCCGCCCGCGGCCCCGTCCTCCTCCGTGGAGGGCGGGGCCGCGGTGTGTTTCGGCCGGGCTACTGGACGCAGAACTCGTTGCCCTCGGGGTCGGCCATCGTCGTCCATTCGCCGCCGTTCTCCTTCACGTGGCGCAGGACGGTGGCGCCGAGGGACCGCAGGCGGGTGACGGTGGCCTCGCGGGCTCCGGGGTCGGGGTGGAGGTCGAGGTGGAGGCGGTTCTTCGTCTCCTTGGGCTCGGGGACGGCCTGGAAGAGGATGCGGCGGCCCAGGCCGGTGCCGGTGGCCGGGTCGAACGGGTCGTCCGGGTGGCGGACGGCGAGCAGGGCGCGGAAGGCGGGGCGGCCCTCGAACTCGGTCACGGCCTCCGCGGGGAGGGCGCCGGCCGCGAGGAGGCGGGTGACCAGGGCGCTGTTGTCCTCGACCGCGTAGTCGAGGGCGGCGGCCCAGAAGGCGGCCTGGCGGAGCGGATCGGCGCAGTCGACGACGAGTTTCCAGTGCAGCGGCATGTAACCGGTTATATCGGTTACCGGTCGAGGGGGACAATCGGACGCGTGGGAAAGGTGTCAAAAATGTGACTGTGTAGCGGAGTTGGCCGGGGGCATACTGCCTGGACGGGGCGACGGGGAGGGGGCTCGACCGATGGTGCAACAGGATCCGCCCGGGGGAGACGAGGCCAAGCTGCTGCCGGACCTGTTCTGGACGGCGGACAAGGCCTCGCTGGACGGACAGCGCGAGACGCTCCGGTGGTACCGCGGGCTGATCGCGATGCTGGTGATCGCCGCCGTGATCGGCTCGTTCCCGGGCCCGGACAAGGCGGGCGACGGCGACATCGCGCCGCTCTTCTCGGTGGTGGCCTTCCTGGTCGCCGGCTACTTCTGGTCCCGGCTGCGCCGCAGCAACCCGCAGGGCCGCTGGTACGAGGCCAGGGCCGCGGCCGAGTCGGTGAAGACGCTCGCCTGGAAGTACTCGGTGCGCGCCCGCCCGTTCGACGGCGAGGCGGACTCGCCCGACGTGGACCGCGGCTACCTGCTGCAGCTCGAAGACGTGATGCGGGCCTTCGAGGACCCGGAGATCGTGCCGCCCGGCACCGTCCCCGAGATCACCCCCGAGATGCGGCTGGCCAGGGCCGGCTCGCTGACCGCCCGGCGGACGCTCTACCTGCGCACCCGGGTCGAGAGCCAGCGCACCTGGTACCGCTCCCGGGCCGAGGCGTGCGAGTCGCAGGCCGTGTCGTGGGGGCTCGGCATCGCGGCGCTGATCATCATCGGCGCGGCGGCGGCCATCGCGCAGGCGACCGGCGCGCTGCAGGTGCACGTCTTCGGCGCAAGCTCCGCCGCGGCCGCGTCGATCATCGCCTGGACGCAGCTCAAGCAGCTCCGCCCGCTGGCCGCCGCCTACCAGCTGGCCGCCCGCGAGCTGGAGAACGTCGGCAACCAGCTGTCCGACCTCGACCCCCGGGCGCCGGACGCGGAGACCCGCTGGGCCCGCCTGGCCGCCGAGGCCGAGGACGCGGTCTCCCGCGAGCACACCACCTGGCGGGCCCGCCGGGCCTTTCCCCGCTAACCCGACGGAGACGAACGCGGGAGGTCAACTCCGGGGAGGGGCTGGGGAGATCCCGCGAAGCGTGCGCCATGCCGGGGCCACAGGTGTGCAGGGTGCGTGAGGGTCGGGCGGGGACGGGCCGACCGTAATCATTACGTGTCCATGCCCTGGTTTCATCGCCTCCGCGCGCGACCCCCAGTCCCCGTCGGAGGCCCCCTTGCGCATTCTCCTGATCGCCAGTGCGTTCAACAGCCTGACCCAGCGCGTCCACACCGAACTGCGCGGGCGCGGCCACCAGGTCGCCGTCCAGCTCGCCCTCGGCGACGAACAGGTGCGGGCCGCGGTGGACCGGACCGATCCCGAGCTGATCGTCTGCCCGATGCTCACCAAGGCCGTCCCGGAGGACGTCTGGCGCGCCCGGACCGTCCTCATCGTGCACCCCGGCCCCAAGGGCGACCGCGGCCCGTCCTCGCTGGACTGGGCGATCACCGAGGGCGCCGAGCGCTGGGGCGTCACCGTCCTGCAGGCCGTCGGGGAGATGGACGCGGGCGACATCTGGGCGTCGGTCGAGTTCACCGTCCCCCCGTGCGGCAAGAGCGAGCTGTACCGCAACGAGGTGGCCGACGCCGCCGTCGAGGCCGTCCTGCTGGCCGTCCAGCGTCACGAGGGCGGGCTGTTCACCCCCGAACCGCTCGACTACGACCGGCCCGACGTGCGCGGCCGGCTGCGCCCGTTCCTGCGGCAGGACGCACGCCGGATCGACTGGTCCGCAGACGACACCGCCACCGTGCTCCGCAAGCTCCGCGCCGCCGACTCCCAGCCCGGCGTGCTCGACGAGCTGTACGGCCGCGAGTTCTTCCTGCACGGCGGCCACCCCGAGGACGAGCTGCGCGGCCCCGTGCCCGGCGAGGTGCTCGCGACCCGTGACGGCGCGATCTGCAGGGCCACCGTGGACGGCGCGGTGTGGATCCCGCAGCTGCGCCCGCGCCGCACCCCGGGCGGGCCCGCCACCTTCAAGCTGCCCGCCGCGACGGTGCTCGCCGACGAGCTGCACCGCGTCCGCGAGGTGCCGGTGACCCCGGCCGAGGCGGCCCGCCGCGACACCTGGTCGGAGCTGCGCTACCACGAGGACGGCGACGTCGGCTTCCTCGAATTCGCCCACACCGGCGGGGCGATGAGCACCGAGCAGTGCCGCCGCCTGCTCACCGCCTACCGCGCGGCCGCCGACCGGCCCACCTCGGTGCTGGTGCTCGGCGCGGCCCGGGACTTCTACTCCAACGGCATCCACCTCAACGTCATCGAGGGCGCGTCCTTCCCGGCGCTGGAGTCGTGGGAGAACATCAACGCGATGGACGACCTGGTCGCGGCGATCCTCACCACGACCGACAAGCTGACCGTCTCGGCGCTCGCCGGGAACACCGCCGCGGGCGGGCTGATGCTGGCGATCGCCGCCGACGAGGTGTGGTGCCGCGAGTCGGCGGTGCTCAACCCGCACTACCGGCTGATGGGCCTGTACGGCTCCGAGTACTGGACGTACACCCTGCCGCGCCGGGTCGGCGCCGAGTGGGCGGAGCGGCTGACCACCGAGGCGCTGCCGGTCGGGGCCGAGCAGGCCCGCCGGATCGGCCTGGTGGACCGCACGGAGGGCGGGGACGCGGCCGGTTTCCGCCGCTGGACGGTCCGTGAGGCGGCCCGCCTCGCCGCCTCGCCGGAGCTCACCGCGCGGCTGGTCGACAAGAAGCGCCGGCTGGCCGCGGACGACGAGGAGCGCCCGCTCGCCGACTACCGGGCGGAGGAGCTCCGGCGCATGCACGCCAACTTCTACCGCGCGGGCGAGCCGTACCACGGGCTGCGGCGGGACTTCGTCCGCAAGGTGTGCCCGGTGGCCACGCCGGAGCACCTGACCGGGCTGCTCGGCGGGCCCGAGTAGCGGGACGCGAAAGCGGAGGCCGGGCCCGGTGGGTTCGGGCCCGGCCTCCGCCGTGCGTGCGCTGAGTGTCGGCGAGCACTCAGAGCCGGCGAGCGCTCAGCGCCGGCGTGCGGCCAGTGGTGCGGCGTGGCCGACGACGACGGGCTGGGTGACGCTCTTGCTCGGCGACACCGCGAAGGCGAGCGCGCCGAAGAACACGTAGCAGCCGAGCCCGACCCCGAGCGGGAAGATGAACTCCAGCGCCATCACGCCGCCCTGGGTGTTCTGCGAGAAGTCGAGTTCGACGGAGAGCGCCGACATGCCCGTGTAGTGCATCGCGCACACGGCGACGCCCATCACCGGCGCCGCCGCCAGGACGGCCAGCGTGCCGCGGATGTTCAGCGCGGCCCAGAGCGCGGCCGTCGCCGCGAACACCGCGATGCCGATGGACAGCCCGACCGTCGTGCGGTCGTAGTGCACGTGCCCGGGCAGGACCATCGCGGCCATGCCGAGGTAGTGCATCGCCGCGACCCCGAGGCCCGTGGTCAGGCCGCCGGCGAGCAGCGACAGCACCGGGCGCCTGCTGTACCCGACGGTGAACAGGCCGACGCCGACGACGACGATCGCGACCACGAGGCTGAGCACCGTCGGCCCGGGCCGGTAGGTGATGTCGACGCCGCTGACGGAGAAGCCGAGCATCGCGATGAAGTGCATGGACCAGATTCCGGCGCCGAGCGAAGTGGCCGCGAAGAGCAGCCAGTTGACCCGGGTGCGGCCCTGGGAGACGAGCGCCCAGCGGGCGCTGCGCAGGGCGACGAACGAGCCGAGGCAGGCGACGAAGTACGAGACCGCCGGTGTTATCCAGCCGTGGTCGGCATGGTGGATCTCACCCAATGACAGCTCCCTGGACGGATGAGGGGGGAAGAGGGCGCCAGGGCTCGGGCGGACGCGGGACTGCCGGGAGGAACGGGACGGCCGGTGGGGCGCGTGGGAAGGCGTGCGCAGTGGGCACGGACGGGGTCCGCCGGGGGGAGACCTGGCATGGTGCCCCTGACATGTGGTGCCCCTGACAACGGGGCCCTGACAACCGGGACAGTAACCACTGCCCGGCGGCCGCACAAGGTTCGGCGTTTTCGTGAAGTCCCAGGTCAGCGTGGGCCTTTACGGGGCCTGCATGATCTTGGCACCAATCCCTGACACCCTCTGCGCAGGTCCGCCGGGCCCGTTCGTGGGTTAGTCCAGGGGGGCTAGCCCGAACGGGTGGCCGGCTGGGTCGATCAGCACCTTGAGCGTGCGGCCGTGCTGGTACGTCGGCTCGGTGGCGCCGAGCTCCAGGGCCCGGCCGATGGCCTCGTCGAGGTCGTCGACGTAGAAGTCGAGGTGGAAGTGCTTGCCGCCGTCCGGTTCCGTCCAGGGCTCCGGGCGGTAGCCGGTGACCCGTCCGAAGGCCAGCGGGCTGCCGCCCTCGGGGTTGTCGAGGATCGCGAAGTGCTCGTCCGCGTGGCGGGTCTCCCAGCCGAGCAGTTCGCCGTAGAACCCGGCCAGCGCGACCGGGTCGGCGCAGTCGATGGTGACCAGGGCGAGCCGGGCGAAGCCGGTGCCGTTCGGGGCGGCCTGGTCGGCGGCGAGGTCGGACATGTCTGGTCGGCCCTTCTGGGAGTCGAGACCTATGTCCAATATGGCACCGGGGCGATCTTCCGGCGCGGCGGTGGACCGCGGGGAGGGTGGGGAGGGCGGTAACCAATTTTCGTTAGCGAGAGTAATGACGTAAGCTAACGACCATGCCCGAGATGTCCGAGCAGGACCTCGCAGCGGTCAACCAGCTGCGATCGTCCACGATGCGCCTCTCCCGCCGGCTCAAACACCAGCGGGTCGAGGAGTCGCTGAGCCCTACCGAGATGGGGGTGCTGGGCACCCTCGCCCGGTGCGGAAAGGCCACGCCGGGTGAGCTCGCCCGGAAGGAGCACGTGCAGCCCCCTTCGATGACCAGGATCGTCGCGATGCTGGAGGAGAAGGGGCTCGTGCGGCGCGAGCCGCACCCCGAGGACCGCCGCCAGGTGGTCGTCAGCAGCACCGAGCAGGCCGAGGCGATCCTGGCGGAGAGCCGCCGGCGTCGCAACGCCTGGCTCGCCGAGCTCGCCGAAGGGCTCGACGAGGAGGAATGGGCCGTCCTCCGGGAGGCCGCGCCCGTGCTCTACAAGCTCGCACACCTCTAGGCACGCCCAGTCCGACCTGCCAGTCGGAGAAGAAGGAGCACCGCATCACCGCAGGACCGACCACGAACACCAGGAGCGGGGGGGGGGGGGGGGGGGGCGGGGGGGGCCGCGGGGGGGGGCGCCGGTGACAGGCCGGGCGGACGCCCCCCGGCCGCGCTGCCCGCGAGGGCGGGCCCCCGCCCGCCCGCCTCGC